>FR890864.1 GCA_000436875.1 Oscillibacter sp. CAG:155
ATCCGCAAAGTCCAAAAACAGCACCGCTCCCACACCGGCCCCCACCAGAGCCGCCAGGCCGTTCCCACCCGGACCGGCCGCCGCCACGCAGCCCAGAGCGAACGGCGCGTAGCCGCCGGGCGTTTGGCTGGCGGTCAGCGCCGCCGTCAGGAAAAAGCGGATGCCCCAGCTCACCAGGCGCGTCGCCTGATCCCGCTGCCATATCATCTGTCCATGCTGCACAGAGGTCCCTCCTACGATTCGCCGCCCGGGCGGGCGGTCTCCTTGGTATGTTCCAACATTTTACAGTCCCCCGCCGGGCAGATTCCGTCGGGAAATGAAAGGGGCGGAAAAAAGCGGCCGTCTTTCTCCGAAGGCAGCCGTTCCAGAGGGGGAAACCGCTTTTTCCGGCGGTGGCGGTCCGCCTCGGTGGACTTTTCCACAAGGCTGTGGTATCATGGGGTTTAATTATGGAAACCCGAGAAAAGGACGGTACCCCCTATGCACATTGGAACTGTGGAAATTTCCTCCCGGCTGGCTCTGGCCCCCATGGCGGGTGTCACGGACGTGGCTTTTCGTCAGATCTGTTCGGAGCTGGGCGCGGGCTATACCTGCACGGAGCTGATCTCCTCCAAGGCTTTGTGCTATCAGGACAAAAAGACCTTCTCCCTCTTGCAGCAGTTTCCCGGGGAGCATCCGGCGGCGGTGCAGATCTTTGGCCACGACCCCGTCTGCATGGCGGAGGCCGCCCAGATCGCCATTGAGCGCACCGGGGCCGATGTGCTGGACATCAATATGGGCTGTCCCATGGGGAAGATCGTCAACAACGGCGACGGCTCCGCCCTGATGCGCCAGCCGGAGACCGCCGCCCGGATCGTGGAGGCGGTGGTAAAGGCGGTGAAGGTCCCGGTAACCGCCAAGTTCCGCCGGGGCTGGGACATGGGCAGCTGCAACTGCGTGGAATTCGCCCGGATTCTGGAGCAGGCCGGCGTCTCCGCCGTGGCTGTCCACGGCCGTACCCGTGCCCAGATGTACAGCGGCCAGGCGGACTGGACCTGCATCCGGGCCGTCAAAGAGGCGGTGAAGGTCCCGGTCATCGCCAACGGGGACATCTGGAAGCCGGAGGACGCGGTGCGGATTCTGCAGCACACCAAGGCGGACATGGCCATGGTGGGCCGGGGATGCTTCGGCAACCCCTGGCTCTTCCAGCAGGCCAAGGCGGCTCTGGAGGGGCTGCCCATTCCGCCGCTGCCCTCCCTGGCGGAGCGGTGCGACACCGCTGTGCGCCAGTTTGAGCTGGCGGCTGCCGCCAAGGGGGAGCGCACCGCCGTGCTGGAAGCCCGCCGCCACTATTGCTGGTATCTCAAGGGAGTGCCCCACTCCGGCTACTACAAGGAGCAGATCGTGCAGATGAACACCCTGGAGGACGTCTATCGGATCACAAGGGGGATCAAACGGGACCTGTCATGAACGATTTACAGGAACGACAATGGATCGCGGCCGCCCGCCGGGGAGACCAGGATGCCTTCGCCTCCCTGGTCCGCCTGTATGAAAAGCGGGTGATGGCGCTGGCCCTGCGGATCTGCCGCAGTCCGGAGGACGCCGCCGAAGCCGCCCAGGAGGCGTTTCTCGCCGCCTGGCAGGGCCTGCCCGGTTTCCGGGGCGAGGCCAGTTTTTCCACCTGGCTCTACCGGCTGACGTCCAATGCCTGCGTGGATCTTCTGCGGCGGGAGGGCCGTCACCGCAGTGCCGCCGGCCCCTCCCTCAACGATGAGGAGACAGACCTGCACCTGCCTGACGACGCCCCCGGCCCCCAGGAGCAGGCAGAACGGCGGGAGCTGCGGGACCAGATCGAAGCGGCGCTGCAGTCTCTGACGCCGGAACACCGCCAGGTGCTGGTGCTGCGGGAGATGCATCAGCTCAGCTATGATGAGATCGCCCGGGTGCTGAAACTGGATGTGGGAACGGTAAAGTCCCGTATCAGCCGGGGACGGAAGCAGCTGCGGAATTTTTTGCTCAAAAGTGGGAACTTTTCTCCCCCCGCTGCGTCCAAAGGATCAGGAAAGGAGGGCTGACAAATGGATACCTGTCAAGAGTTTGCGGCCCTGCTGGACCTGTATGTGGACGGCGCGCTGCCGCCCGCGGAGGCGGAGCGCGTACAGGCGCATCTGGAGACCTGCGATGTCTGCCGGTCCTATGTGGATGACATCCAGGCCATCCGGGCCGCCTTCCCCAAAATCGAAGATACCCCGGTCCCGGAGGGCTTTGCCGACGGCGTGATGGCAGCCATCCGGGCAGGAAAGGCACCGCAGAAAAAGCGGTCGGCTGCCCGGTGGGCGCGGATCGCGCTGCCGCTGGCCGCGTGCCTTGCCATTTTCGCAGTGGTTCAGGTCCCCCTGCTCCAGCGGGACACCGCCGCCGACCAGGCCGCTGGGCAGCAGCTGATTCAAGACACCTCCGACGCCGCCTCCGACCAGGAACACAGCCGCCAGGAGACCGCTGAAGCGGACGAATCACAGCCGGAGCCTGCGGAGCCGAAGTCCCCCGCAGCGGAGGCGGATACCGCCCCGGAATCGGACACCTCCCAGACCGACACCTTCTCCCGGAAAACCTCTCCCCAGGTTTCCGCCGCCTACTCCCTGCAGGAAAGCAGGGATGACAGCAGCACCCTGCGGGATACCTCCCCATCTGTTGAGAGCACCCAGCCACCTGCCCAGGCCATCACGCAGGCGCCCCTGCAGACAGCCAACGGATTGGATGCACCGCAGGGAGAAGAGTCGCAGGCCACGTCCCCCATTGACGAATCTTCCGCCGGAGACGCTGATGATGCTCCGGTGTTCGCTGTTCTCTCCCTCTCGGCTGCCCAGGCCGGTAGCCTGCCGGAGGAGATCACCCCCGTCTCCACCGGGACAGACGGCAGCGTGTGCTACCACCTCACCCCGGCCCAGTATGACGCACTGCTCTCCGCTCTGACGGAGCAGGGCGAGACGCCGGAGCCGTCCCTCTCCGTCCCGGAGAGCCGGGAGGCGGCGGGCGCTTACGCGGTGGTCACCGTAGATCCGAACTAAATAAAGGAGGAGACCGCAAAAATTTGCGGTCTCCTCTTTTATTTTGCGGAAAACTGTGCTATGATAATTGTCGACAGGTGCCATCTCCCTGTCCAAGCGTCCCGTCCGGGGCGTTCGTTCGGCGGTTTTTCCGCCGTTCTCTAAACAAAAAAATGGAGGTCACCCGGCCCTTACCCGGGTTTTTTGCTGTGCGTTTGCGTATCAGGACCTCCGAATCTACATCAGGAGGTCTTTTTTCATGTCCAATTCCCGCTTTACCACCCACCAACTGGCAACTGCCGGCGTCATCGCTGCACTCTACGCGGTGCTGGCCTACTTCGCCTCGGTCTTCGGCATCGCCTACGGCCCCATCCAGTGCCGCTTCTCCGAGGCCCTCTGCGTGCTGCCCTTCCTGTTCCCCGCCGCCACGCCGGGCCTGTTTGTGGGGTGCCTGGTGGCAAACCTCCTCAGCCCCTACGGCGCGCTGGACATCATCTTCGGGTCTCTGGCCACGCTGCTGGCCGCCGTGTGGACCCAGCACACCCAGCACAAGTGGCTGGCACCTCTGCCCCCCGTTCTCTGCAACGCCGTGATCGTGGGCGCTGTCATCAGCTTTGAGCAGACCGGCTTCACCGGTGCCTTTGCAGGTGCTTTCGCCTACAACGCCGTCACCGTGGGCGTGGGCGAGGCCATCGCCTGCTACGTGCTGGGCGGCCTGCTTCTGACCCTGCTGCCCAAGGTTCCCGCCCTGCGGCGGCAGATGCCCTCCTGCGGCTGAGCTAAATCAAACGCAAAAAAGACGTCCTGCTTTCGCAGGACGTCTTTTGATTTGCGGTTGATCAGATTTCCTTGAACTCATCCTTGCTGGCGCCGCACAGCGGGCAGACCCAATCGGCGGGCAGATCTTCCCACTTGGTGCCGGGAGCGATGCCGTTATCAGGGTCGCCGGCAGCTTCGTCATACACGTAGCCACAAGGCTCGCATTCATACTTTTTCATGCTAGGTCCCCTCCATTTCTGATTGATGGTTACATCTTAATGGATTTTCCGCCAATAGTCTATCGCATTTGCAACATCTTATGTGTCTCTTTCCGGTCATTTTCGCAGATGACGCTTGATTTTCTCCTTGGCCTCCGGGGAGAGGAGCCTTCCCGCCGCCCGCACCGGTAAGGCGGGCAGATGGAAAAATTTCCGGCGGACCTCCTCAAAGGGCTCCAGTGCGTAGGATGCGAAGAAGGCGGCCCGGTCCGGCGGCAGGGCAATGGGGGTTGCCAGCCGGGGATTGCCGGCGATAGCCCGTTCAGCGGGGACCGCCTGACGACTCAGGGGCAGCTGGTCGAAGAGGTGGCTGCCGTGGGCGGTGTTTACCATGAGGAGGCTGATGCCCTTTTCCTGCTGCTCCGGCAGTTCGTCCGGCCGCAGGCCCCAGAAATCTCCCAGGGTAAAGTCCCCAGGACGTGTCATGGAGGTGTAGGGGCAGCGGTAGCAGCTGGGCCGCAGGAACAACGCCCGGCCAAAGGCCCGGCCGTACTCCGTAGAAAACAGCGGGGCAGAATCCACGGTGCCGTCGTCATAGACGGTGGTGAAGTGGCTGTCCTTCCAGCCAGTGACCTTGTTGCGGAAGCGGACCGCCTGGAGGCCCTTGTGCTTATGGGCCTCGATGGAGCGGGCCATATCCTCCCACACGCCGGGGGACGGGACCCCGTGGCACACCAAATCGCAAGTGGTGAGGTTCTCCGGCCGGCAGCCCAGGTAGCGGTACAGGCCATCCACCTGGCAGGGAGTTCCGGAAAAGAGCACTTGGCGGGTCTCCAGGGTCTTTTTCACCGTGCGGAAGGTCTCCCCCAGGTCGCTCTGGACGTACTTGGCCCCCCGCAGACGCCACAGGTCCTCCTTGCGGAAGCAGGCGATGTGGCGCAGGTGCTGCTTGCCGTCAAATGCGGCGCCGAACACCACGCCGCCGCTTTCCAGGATATAGTCCGCCAGCGCCGTGAACACACCGCCGGAGGTGGAGTCCTTGCGGATGGCATCGTCCCGGTTCCAGGCGGCAAACACCGCCGGAAGGGGTGCCTTCTCCCGGGTACGCAGAAGGGGGCACACGGCGGTGCAGCGGCCGCAGCGGACGCACCGCTCCGGGTCCACCACCGGGTAGGCAAACCCCTCCCGGTCCCGCTCCATAGTGATGGCGTCCCTGGGACAGCTGTTGGCACAGGCAGTACAGCCGGTGCAGTGGATGTGATCTGCAAGCTCCGGTAGCTTGTCCGGAGCAGTCTCTGCCTGGGTGGGGTGCTCCTCCTCCCTGGGCGCACCGGTGAGCGCACCCCGAAGGTAGTCCAAAGACCCCTGCCGGGCCCGTTCCAGCCGCTGCTCCACGGCGGCATAGTCGATCTCGTCCGTCAGTCCGGCGGTATCGCCCTTGCCGATGATCCGCTCCGTCAATCCCAGGGTAGAGAGCAGGCTGAAGGTCCGGGAGCTCTCCGGCTCCGCCAGCTCCGCAGGCGCCACGGCGGTGAAGAAGGGCTTTTGGAACTGGGTGGAGAACACGGTCCCGTGGAAGGAGTTGGTGCACACCACGCTGGCCCCCTGGAACCAGCCCAGAAACTCCGCCGGACCGGCATCCAGCACGCAGTGAGCCCTGGGATGGACCTTCTGGCGGATACCGCACAGCTGCACCACCGGCAGCCCCGTCTCCTCCGCCAGGCGGTGGATATAGGGTGCCAGGGCACCGGGGCGGCTGATGCAGTAGCAGAGGATATAGCCCCCCTGCATGGGGGCAGGCTCCGCAACCTCCGCCCACTGCCGGCGGTCCAGCAGCAGCGTGGGGTCCAGCACCGCCGGCACGTCCTGCCCAGTGATGTGCCGGACGATCCGCTGTCCCTGCCGCTCCCGGACAGAGAGGTGAGAGAACTGGCCCAGATACCCCGCCAGCTCCTCCTCCATCTCCTCAGGAATCCGGGGGATTCCGAAGGAGGGCGCGTAGGCGATCTTCCGCTGATCTGAGAAGGCACCAAAGAACACCGGATCAAACCGGCCATTGGGGAAGATCTTGGGGTTCCAGATCTGGTCGCTGCCGGAGAGGATCAGATCATAGGGCAGCTGGGCTGCCTGCAGCTCCGCAAAGCTCTCGTAGCGGTGTTCACTGATATGCAGCCGCTCCCCGGCAAAGCGCTCAAACCGCTCGTAGCGGGTCTTGAGCGGGCCGTAGTGCAGCGCCGTATGGGCATCGTGGGCGGCGCTGCCCAGGCCGGTGGGACGGCGGAAGAGGCTGTTATCCTGGTTGACGTAGTAGTTGATGATCTCACACTCGCTGCCCAGGGACTCCACCGCCCGCTCCGTGGCATAAGCCTGGAGCAGCGCCCCGTAATGGTGGATGTGGTAAAAGGTCACAAGTCCTGTTTTCAAGAGAAGGCTCCCTTTCCTATTGCTCGTTCAAAATCGCGTCCGGGTCCTTGGGGATCAGCAGATCATCCTCCGCTACCCAATCGGACACGTTCACCACGTCATACTCCGTCTCTGTCCGGCGGATGACCACCCGGCCCAGACCGGCATTGATGACCATCCGGCGGCACATGGCGCAGGAGGTGGCGTCCCCCAGCAGCTCGCCGGTGCGGGCGTCCCGTCCCACCAGGTACAGTGTGCCTCCCGCCATGTCCCGCCGGGAGGCGGAGATGATGGCATTGGCCTCGGCATGGACGCTGCGGCAGAGCTCGTACCGCTCTCCCCGGGGTACCCGCATGGCCTCCCGGGAGCAGTAGCCCATGTCCACGCAGTTGGCCCGGCCCCGGGGGGCACCGTTGTATCCGGTGGAGATGATCTCATCGTTCTTGACGATGATGGCCCCGTACACCCGGCGCAGGCAGGTGGCCCGCTCCAGCACTGTCTGTGCAATATCCAGATAATAATTTTCCTTGCTGATTCGATCCATCGCCAGCCCTCCGTGGTAAAAAAATGGTGCAATTTAAGATACATCATTGTACCATGGGCCCGGCCGGTTTGACAAGAGGCAGGACCTGCCTTCCTGTCCTTGCGCCGCAGACACCCGCCCTTCCAAGGCTTAAAAAGCGGGGCGAAGCCGCCGGCTCCGCCCCGCCTGGGGTCTCAATCCAGTTTTCCGGCCCGGACACCGATCAGCTCCGCCGCCACCGACACAGCGATCTCCTCCGGGGTCTCTGCCCCGATGGGCAGCCCGATGGGGGCGTGGAGCCGGGCGTATTCCGCCTCGGTAAAGCCCGCCGCCAGCAGCCGCTCCCGACACAGCGCCAGCTTCCGCCGGGAGCCGATGCACCCCAAATACCGGGCGCCGCTGCGGAGCACCTGGCAGAGCACCTCGTAGTCCGCCTGGTGTCCCCGGGTCATGATGACCACATAGTCGTCCGCCGTCACATGCACCTGTCGCTCCAGCGCCAGGAAATCCCCGCACAGCGTCTCCTCCGCCGCCGGGAACAGCGCCGGGTCCGCAAACTCCGGCCGGTCGTCATAGACCACCACCCGGAACCCCACGCTGGAGAGCACCGGCACCAGCGCTTGGGAGACGTGGCCGCCGCCGAAGAGATACACCCGTCCCGGCCGCTCCACCGGCACGGAGAACCACCCGTCCGCCAGCACAGGCTTCTCGCCCAGGAGTTTCCCGTCCGCCTCACCAGCGGCGGCCGCCTCCATGGCGGTGACATGCTCCCCCTCCAGCCGGCGCAGCAGCCATGCGCCGCCACTGCCGCCGGAGAGCTCCATCAGCCGCCGGAACACCCGGATGGCGTCCTCATCCCCGGTGGGCAGGTAGGTAAAGAGCAGTGTCACGTCTCCGCCGCAGACCATGCCGAGGCTGGCAGCGTCCCCCTGGACGAAGCGGAACCGCCGCAGTGCATCCTCCTTCTCCGCCAGCAGCTGGGCACACAGCTTCTGAGCCTCGTACTCCACGTTGCCGCCGCCCACGGTGCCGGTGCTGCGGCCGTCGGGGAACACCGCCATCATGGCGCCGGTGCCCCGGGGGGTGGAACCGCTGCTCTCCAGCACACTCACCAGCTCCGCCGCCTCACCGCCCTCCAGGGCATGGACCAGTTCTCTGAAAAATTCCCGCATATCAGCCGATACCTCCCAACAGCGCGCCCAGGATCAGTACGAACACCGTCACGCCGCAAAAGCCGTACTTGGCCAGCGGATAAAACCAGCCGCCAAGGGGCGTCCGGCGAGCCAGATTCACCTGTTCCAAACAGTCCTTTTTTCCGTAGATCCAGAAGAAAACCACCGCCGCCAGCAGTGCCCCCACCGGGCAGGCGTAGATGGAGCAGACATCCATCCAGTCAGAGACGATCCCCTGAATGCTCAGTCCAACCGCCAGGCCCACCACGCCGATGACCGCCACCGCCTGCAGCCGGGAAAGGCCCAGCCGCTCCTGCAGTGTGGCGGTGGGTGCCTCGAAGAGGTTGATGAGGGACGTGAGGCCCGCGGAGAGGGCCGCCACGAAAAACACCGCCATGATAATGGTGCCTCCCGGCATGGTGTCAAAGAGGTTGGGCAGGAAGATAAACAGGAGACCCGGGCCGCTCTGGTCCAGCGTCTGCCCCGCCGTGGCCATGGCGGGAATGATGACGATGGCCGCCAGCAGCGCCGCCATGGTGTCAAACACCGCCACGGTCCGGGCGGCCCTGGGCACATCCTCCGTCCGGGGCAGATAGGACCCATAGATCAAAGTGCCGTTTCCGGCGATGGAGAGGGAGAAAAACGCCTGCCCCAAGGCATAGACCCACACATAGGGGTCCAGCAGCCCCGCCGGGTCCAGCACGAAGAGGTAGCGGTATCCCGCCGACGCCCCGGGGAGCGTGGCGATATACACCGCAAGCCCCAGAAACAGCAAAAAGAACAGCGGCATCATCACCTTGTTGGCCTTCTCGATGCCGCTGGCGATACCGAAGGCCATGATGAGCAGCGTCAGCACCATGGCCGCCGCCTGCCAGGCCGTATTGCCCCAGGCGGATGCCGTCTCGCTGAAGAGCGCGCTGAACGCGTCCACACCGTCCCGGGACAGCACGGTGCCGGTGAAGGCACCCACCGCGTACTTGAGGAGCCACCCCACCACCACGGAGTAGCCGATGGCCATGGCCAGGGAGCCCAGCACCGGCACAAGGCCCAGGGCCTCGCCCCAGTTCCGGCGGCCGGTGCGTCGCTCCGCCGCGGTGCCGAAGGCGATCATGGGGCCGCCTGCGGCTGCCCGGCCGAAGGCCATCTCACCGATGACGCCGGTGGAGGCGATCAGGGCCACAAAGAGAAAGTAGGGAATCAAAAAAGTGGCGCCGTACTGGGACATTCGGGAGGGAAAGAGCCAGATGTTGCCCATGCCCACGGCGGAGCCGATGCAGGCCAGCTTGAAGCCCCATTTGGACCGGAAATTGTCCCGGTTTGCAGAAGGATCGTGTTTTGCCATATCACTTGCTCTCCAATCTCCGGCGATGCCGGATTTCATGGCCGTGTCGGCCGTCAGTAGTCGGTGACGTCGAAGCGGAAATTGCGCCAGTAGTAGTCCCGGTCCTCCTCTGTGATGGCACGGAGGACCCGGCAGGGATTTCCGGCGGCCAGCACACCCGGCGGCACGTCCCGGCTCACCACGCTGCCGGCACCGATGACCGCGCCCTCCCCGATGGTGACGCCGGGGAGGATCACCACGCTGCCGCCGATCCACACGTGGTCCCCGATGGTGATGGGGGCACCGTACTCATAGCCGGAGTCCCGGCTGGCAGGATGGAGGGGATGGCCCGCCGTGTAGAGGCTGACATTGGGGGCGATCATCACGTGGCTGCCGATGGTCACCTTCCCCACGTCCAGGATGGTGAGGTTGTAATTTGCAAAGAAGTGGTCCCCCACCTCGATATTCCAGCCGTAATCGCAGTGGAAGGGGGGCTCCAGCCACACGTCCTCGCCCGTCCGTCCGAAAAGGGCCTTCAGGATCTCCGGGATCTGCGCCCGGTCCCGGGGATGGAGGTGGTTGAGGTCGTAAATCACCTCTTTACAGTGTGTCCGCTCCTCCTCCAGCCCGTCCTGCCACGCCCGATAGGGCAGTCCCGCCAGCATGCGCTCTTTTTGATTCATGGGCGTTCTCCTTTCTCCACAAGGCATACCGCCGCAGCCAAAGCCGCGGCGGTATGAAGTCAAAGCCGGATCTGCCGGATGGGCAGCTTCTGCCGCCAGATAGAGGGGGCGAAGAGCAGCAGCATGGGGAAGACTTCCAGCCGGCCCACCAGCATGTCAAAGGACAGCAGCAGCTTGGTAAAGTCGGAGAAACTGGAGAAATTGCCCATGGGGCCCACGATCTCCAGTCCGGGACCGATGTTGTTGATGCAGGAGGCAACCGCGGTGAACACCGTCACCAGATCCACCTGCTCCAGCGACACCAGCAGGCAGGACGCGCAGAACACCAGCAGATACACCGCCAGGAACATGTGCACGCCCCGGACATTCTTCTCCGCCAGAGGGCGGCCCTCAAAGCGCACCGTGGTCACAGCATTGGGATGGAGCATCCGCTTCATGTCGCACAGGGCGCTCTTGGTCAAAATCACCAGGCGGGCCACCTTGATGCCGCCGCCGGTGGACCCGGCGCAGGCGCCGATGAACATCAGCATCACCAAAATGGCCTTGGAAAACGCAGGCCAGGCGTTGAAGTCCACTGTGGCGTAGCCGGTAGTGGTGATGATGGAGGAAACCTGGAAGAAGGCATGGCGCAGGCTGGTGCCCACGGAATGGTAGATGTGCAGGATATCCAGCGTGATGGCTGCCACCGCCGTGGCCACAATAATCAAATAAGTACGCAGCTCCTCAGAGTGGAATACATCCCGGAATTTGCGGACCAGCAGGAAGTAATACAGGTTGAAGTTCACACCGAAGAGCAGCATGAAGATGCCGATGACGATGTCGTAATAGGCGTTGTCGTAGGCACCGATGCTGAGGTTGCGGCAGCTGAAGCCGCCGGTGCCGGCAGAGCCGAAGGAGTTGATGCACGCGTCAAAGAGGGGCATGTCCCCCAGAAGGAGCAGGATGATCTCCAGGACCGTCATCACAAGATAGATGCCGTAGAGGATCTTGGCCGAGTCGCCCATGCGGCTGACCAGCTTGCCCACCGTGGGGCCCGGCACCTCCGCCCGCAGCAGATGCATGCCGTGTCCGTCCGTCATGGGCAAAATGGCCATGACGAACACCAGCACGCCCATGCCGCCCACCCAGTGGGTGAAGCTGCGCCAGAAGAGGAGGCTCTTGCTCAGGGACTCCACCTCCTGAAGGATGCTGGCGCCGGTGGTGGTAAAGCCGGAGACCGTCTCAAAAAAGCAGTCCACATAGCTGGGGATCTCCCCGGAGAGATAAAAGGGCAGCGCGCCGAAAGCGGACATGGCGATCCAAGCCAGCGCCACCACCGCCAGGCCGTCCCGCGCAAAGAGTGCCGTGCTCCGGGGGCGGCGGAAGCTCATCAGCGCTCCCAGCAGAACCAGCAGTGCCATGGGCAGAAGAAACGGTTTCAGGGACTCTCCGTAGAGCAGTGCCACCACCAGCGGTATCACCAGCAAAGCGGCCTCTGTCAGCAGAATGCGGCCGATGACAAAGGCGATCATTCGTTTATTCACGGGTCATGCCTTCCTTTACTGAAAAATGTCCCGGATGTCCTGGATCTCGGTGTCCGTCGCCACCACGATCACATCGTCTCCCTGGTTGATGACATCATCGCCGGTGGGAATCACGATGCGGCCGCTGCGGCGGACGATGCCCGCCACCAGAATCCCGCTCCTGATCCGCAGGTCCCGCAGCGGGACCCCTACAAAGGGGTAGTTTTCCTTGATGCCAAATTCCAGCGCCTCCACTTTTTCGTCCACGATCCGGTGGAGTGTCTTGACCTGGGAGCCGGTGGCATTTTTCATGGCCCGGATATATTTGAGGATCAGCTCGGTGGTCACCGCACCGGTGGACACCACGCTGTCAATCATCCCCTCGGTGGATACCAGCTCCATCAACGAGCGGCGGTTGATCTTCGCCACCACCTTGCAGTCCCGGGACTGACGGGCGGCACTCATGGACATGAGGATGTTGGCCTCATCCAGGCCGGTGATGGCCACAAAGGCGTCGGTTTGGCTGATGCCCTCCTCCTGGAGCAGTTCGCTGTCGGTACCGTCACCCACAATCACCAGCGCCTTGGGCAGCCGCTCGCCCATCTCCACGCACCGCTGCCGGTTCTGGTCCACGATCTTGACGGACATGCCCATGTCGATGAGCTGGGAAGCCAGATAATAGCACAGCTTGCTGGCACCCACGATCATCACCGAGGACGCCCGGCCCCGGAACACCCCCAGATGCCGGAAAAAGAGCTCCAGCTCATGGGGCGCGGCAGTGAGGTAGATCTTGTCCCCCGCCTGCAGCACGAAATCGCCCGAGGGAATGTACGTCTCCTCCCGGCGGGACACGGCGCAGATCAGCACCCGGACCCGGATATTGCGGTACAGGTCGGAAAGGCGCATCCCGTGGAGGGCGGAATTTTCCGGCAGTCGGTACTCCACCAGCTCCAACCGTCCCTTGGAAAAAGACTCCAGCTTCATGGCCGCAGGGAACCGCAGCACCCGGGCAATCTCCCGGGCGGTGGCCTTTTCCGGGTTGATGGACATGGAAAGGCCCAGTTCCTCCCGCATGAAGCGCAGCTGCTTTTCATATTCCGGGTTGCGGATGCGGGCAATCGTGTGGGGAATGCCCAGCTTCTTGGCCACCAGACACGTCAGGATATTGATCTCGTCGCTGGAGGCCGTGGCAATGAGCAGGTCCGCCTTGTCGGCCTCCGCCTCTTTCTGGACGTCGTAGCTGGCGCCGTTTCCGCACACCCCCATCACATCATAAATATTAATGATGTTGTCCACCAGCTGGGGATTCTGGTCAATGATGGTGACCTTGTTCTCCCGGGACAGGTGCTTGGTCAGCGCCAGTCCCACTTTTCCCACACCTACAATGATGATTTTCATACAATGCTCCCTCGCCGCTTCTCATGGCGCCGCCTGCACAGGCGGCGCATTTTCTTCATAAAAGGAAATATAGCAGATATTTGGGAAAAAGGGAACCTCTTTTCGCGCCGTCTTGCAGAAAGCCCCGCATTTTATCATTTTATTTATATTCGCCGCCCGCAAACCGGTCTGTTTACAAAAATTTTCCATAGTTTCTGCCAAAATTCTACTTGACAAATGGCCTGTGTCTGGTACAATCAGTTTGATTATTTTATTTAAAATATTTTAATTAAAATAATTGCAACTATTTTTGAACATAAGGAGTACCGATATGGAATTCGAGAAAGTGCGCGATATCATCGTGGAAACCCTGGGCTGCGAGGCTGATCAGGTGACCCCCGAGGCCTCTCTGGCTGACGATCTGGGTGCCGATTCCCTGGCTTCCGTGGAGCTGGTGATGGCTCTGGAAGAGGCCGCCAACATCAAGATCGATGATGCGGACGTTGCCAACCTGAAGACCGTTGGCGACATCATGGACTACCTGAACACCCACAAGGAGTAAGCGGCCGCCGGGGGGACACCGTCCCCCCGCCGCTTTCTTTCTGTCCCGGCGCAGTCTCTGCGCCTTCCCGTTAAAGTACGAAGGCGGCGGCTTGTTGCAAGCGGCCGCCTGCGCTTTATCCGTCGGCCAGAACGCTTTTTTCTGAAAGGATATACCATGACCAACCAAGAAATTTTTGACTTGATGGACCGCTTCGAGCGCAGCTCCCTGCAGAGCATGAAGCTGTCCAAGGAAGGCTTTTCCCTTGAGCTGAGCC
>FR890865.1 GCA_000436875.1 Oscillibacter sp. CAG:155
CCTACTATTCCGACAGCCGCTCCGTGGAGGGCAAGCTGGTCATCAATCCGGCGGAAACCACTACCTCCGGCAGCAGCCAGGGGGACATCCGGTATTATGCCACCTATAATACCAATGTCCAGATCAACGCCAACGACATTGCCCGGCTCTTCCACAAGAAGAATCCCTCCTCCACGCTGCAATATGTGACGCTCAAGGGTGTGCCCTCCACCGGCAGCCTCTATTACAACTACTACGGCGTCAGCAGGTATGGCGCCTCCAAGCTGAAGCTGACCAGCTCCAACTGTGACGATCAGGCGCTGTACTTCAGCCCCAGCTCCACCAGCCAGTATGCTCTGACGGAGCTGACCTATCTCCCCAGCGGCACCAACTACTGTGCCCAGATTCCCTTCACCGCCTACGGAACCGGCTCCAAGACATTGTCCGGAACCATCCTCATCAGCGTGAACCTCTCCGCCGTGTCGGAGGTCTACGGCGTCACGCCCAAGGGCACCGCCGTCACCTTCCCGGCTTCGGCCATGTACATTGCGGTCTCCAGTGCCAGCGGCCAGGGCCTGAGCAGCATCCAGCTGCTGGAACTGCCTGACAGCTCCGTGGGTA
>FR890866.1:0-6635 GCA_000436875.1 Oscillibacter sp. CAG:155
CACTCCCCGGACGGAGGCGGCGGTTTTGCGGGCAGAGAATCTTCAGACAAGCGTGTATGTCAATCAGGTGGAGACACTGTGGGCACTGGCGGACGCCAGGATGCTGGCGGCATTCCTGGAATGTCCGGTGCTGGCAGGCAGCCTGCAAAGAGGGGAGTATTTTTTATGTTAGTAGTGATTCGGGGCGCCGGAGATCTGGCCAGCGGTGTTGCGCTGCGGCTGTGGCGGGCCCACATTCAGGTGGTGATGACGGACATCCCGGCCCCCACTGCCATCCGGCGGACGGTATGTTTTTCCCAGGCCATTGTCCACGGGGAGACCACGGTGGAGGATGTGACGGCCCGGCGGACGGAAAGCCCGGAGGCAGCGCTGGCGGTGCTGAAAGAGGGCATCATCCCCGTCCTGGCGGACCCGGAGGGGAGCTGCATCCCGGTGCTGCGTCCGGACGCGGTGGTGGATGCCATCCTGGCCAAGCGGAACTTGGGCACGAAGATCACCGATGCGCCGGTGGTCATCGGCGTGGGACCGGGGTTCACCGCTGGAGTGGACTGCCATGCGGTGGTGGAGACCATGCGGGGCCACTATCTGGGGCGGGTGATCCATGAGGGAAGTGCCATCCCAAATACCGGGATTCCCGGCCTCATCGGCGGCTTTGCCGGAGAACGGGTGCTCCGGGCACCGGCGGACGGCGTGTTCCATCAGCTGCTGGAGATCGGCGCCCAGGTGAAGATGGGGGATGTAGCCGCCACAGTGAACGGGGAACCCATGGTCTGCACGTTGGATGGGGTCCTGCGGGGCATCCTGGCGGACGGTACGCCGGTCCACAAGGGCATGAAGTCCGGGGACATCGACCCCCGGTGTGAGGTCAAGCATTGCTATTGCGCCAGCGACAAGGCTCTGGCGGTGGGCGGCGGTGTGCTGGAGGCGGTTTTGAACCTCACCGGCGCGCTGGAGAAACGGTGACCGCAGAAGCGGCAGAAAGGACAACGGTATGGCGGAAAATGAAGTGAAGCTGACAAAGCTGGCCAAGTGCGCCGGATGCGGCGCCAAGGTGGGCGCGGGCGTGCTGGCTCAGCTGCTGGACGGCATCCGGGTCCATGAGGACCCCAACCTGCTGGTGGGCTTTGACAAGAGCGATGACGCGTCGGTGTACAAGGTCAGTGACGACCTGGCCCTGGTGCAGACGGTGGATTTTTTCCCGCCCATTGCAGACGACCCTTACCTCTTCGGGCAGATCGCCGCGACCAATGCCCTTTCGGATGTCTACGCCATGGGCGGTGAGCCGAAGCTGTGCCTGAACATCATGGCGATCCCGGAATCCATGCCCAAGGAGACCGTCCATCAGCTGCTCCGCGGCGGGTATGACAAGGTTTACGAGGCTGGGGCTCTCATCACCGGCGGCCACAGCATTTTGGATGATGAACCCAAATACGGCCTGGCGGTGACGGGTTTCGTTCACCCGGACCGGGTGCTCACCAATTCCGGGGCGAAGCCGGGGGATGTGCTGCTCTTTACCAAGCCTCTGGGCATCGGCGTCATCACCACCGCCGCCAAGGCGGAGATGGCCTCGGAGGAGAGTGTGGCCCTGGCCCAGCGGCTGATGACCACCCTCAACAAGGCCGCCCGGGATGCCATGGTGAAGTATCATGTTCACGCCTGCACGGATGTGACGGGCTTTGGCCTTCTGGGCCATACCTGTGAGATGGCCCAGGGCAGCGACGTGGAGATGGAACTCCATGTGGCGGATATCGACTTGATTCCCGAGGCAGTGGAACTGGCCCGGATGGGGATTCTCGCCGCCGGAATGTACCGCAACCGCTCCTTTGCGGAGACCTGGGTAGACGCCGGGGAGACGGAGCTTTGCAGGCAGGACGTTCTTTACGACCCCCAGACCGCCGGCGGGCTTTTGATGGCGGTGGACCCGGCGGACGCGGATGCGCTGTTTGCGGAACTGAAAAACTGCGTCCCCAGCGCCCAGCGCATCGGCGTGGTACGGGAATACCAGGGCGGAAAACGGATTTTCCTGCGATGAAAGAGAAGAAAAAGGACGTTCCCTGAGGGAACGTCCTTTTTTCTCAGTATTGTGCCTCTCTCTCCCGAATGGTCTGGTAGAGCCAGTCATTCACCGGGACGGCGATGCTGTGTTTTTGGGCCAGCCGGCGGATGGTGCCGGAAAACAGCTCCACCTCGCTTTTGCGGTGGGCCTTGCCGTCCTGGCGCATAGAGGGCTCTCCGTCAGGGGGGAACCCGTCAATGATGGACAGCCACGCGGAGACGTCCGCTTCCGACAGGGGAACGCCCTCGGCGTTGGCCACGGTCACCACCTCCCGCATGGCGCCCAGCATGGTGTCCCGGGCTTTGCCGGGGGCCTGGACGCCGCTGTAATCGCACTGGAACACCATGGTGGCCTGGTTGCAGCCGGTGTTGCACAGCAGCTTTCCCCACATGTGGGTGCGGATGTCGGGCGGGAGGACGTAGGGGAACTGGATGGCATCGAAGAAGGCGCACAGGCGGCGCAGATGTGTCTCGTCCTGTCCTGCGGGAACACCCAGGGCCAGTTCTCCCACCGGGTCCACGAGGACGTGATTCCCCTCTTTCCGGGCGGACATTTTCTGGGCAACGCACCAGACCACCTGTTCCATGCCGAAGGCTTCACCCAGCATGGGTTCACTGGCGATGCCGTTGAGAACCGAGATCAGCGTGGTCTCCGGTCCCACCAGATGGCGGCAGGTCTCTATGGCGGCGGAAAGGCCCGTAAACTTCACAGCGAAGAGCAGTACATCCACCGGCTCTGTGACGGAGGCGGCGTCGGTGTAATTCAGATCACACCGCGCCCCATTGTACCACATGCCGTCCCGGAGGTAACGCGCTGTCCGCTCCCGGTCTGCCAGCACCAGCACATGGTCCTTGCCCAGCGCCTGGGTCAGTGTAACCGCATACAATGTGCCAAGGGCGCCCAGACCGATGACGCCGACGGTCTTGATTTCTTTCATAAAAAGCCGCTCCTTTGAAAAAGAGCGGCGGAACCAGTCCGCCGCTCACAATCATATGTTTTTCAGGCAATCCGGGCCAGCCATTTGAGGTCATAGGGCTCGAACACGACGTGCTCGTAGGCGTCCACATCCAGCATTGTCCCATCCCAGTCGGAGTGGATGTCGCCGTTCTGCTTGATGAGGATGTCGTAGAGGATGTCGTAGGTGACGCCGTCATCCGGGTCCTGCTCCACAATGGTGGAATAGGGCAGCGTCTTGTGATAGGTCAGAGGCATGCCCTTGTAGTCAAAGTGGAAGCCGCAGCGCATCCGGCAGCCGTCCAGACCGGTGTAGCGGGCGATCTTCTTGAGATCCTGGAGGATCTTGTCGCCCTCTTCCTCGTAGAGGTTGTCCGGCGTGGTGGCGGTGTAGTCAAAGCGGAACTGGATGGAGGCGCCGGGGATCTTGCGGAACCGCTCCATATAGGGCACCAGCTGCTCGGCAGGGTAGTTCTTGTAGAGCACGCAGTTGACCCGGAAGGGAACCGGCAGACGGGCCAGCAGATCATCGTTGGACTCCACCACATAGTGCTGCATGTGGCGGGAGACGTTGACACAGGTGATCTTGTGCTTGTTGCGCTCCATGAAAGCCAGAATGTCGGATTCCGGCTGGTGCTCGGACACCGGCAGGGTGGTGTTGATATAAACCTTGTGGGTAGTGGGGATCTCGTCGAGCATCATCTGGAGGGATTCCAGATTGGCCAGCGGCTCACCGCCGGTAAACACAAAATCACAATTGGGTGTGATGGCGTCCATCCGCCGGATGCTCTCACAGATTTTTTCGGCGGAAAAGCCCGTCAGATCCGCGTATTCACCTTTGTTGATGCAGAAGGGACAATGGTTCTTGCAGTCATAAGGGACGAAGATCGTTACCGTGGCGCCGCCTTCCCGCGTCTTATAGGGATGTTTCATGTCGAATCGGCCTTTCAAAATAGGTGTTAAAATGACAGTTTCAATGTCATCTGCAATTCACGTCAGTCTAATATTTTAATCGTTTTTTCAGCACAGGTCAAGAGGAAAACGAAAAAAGATGGCCAAATCCAACAAAAAACCGAATTGGAAAAACCTGCTGCATTTACAGGCGGCGGGCGGTCACAGCAATGCGATCAGGGCGTCCACATTCTCGGCTGTGGTGGCCCAGCTGGTGGCAAAACGCACCACGGAGCGGCCGTCAGGCAGGGGTTCCCAGAAGCTGAATGAGACCTGCTGGGCCAGGCGGCGGCGCTGGGCCTCGTCCAGAATCACGAAGATCTGATTGGTGGGGTTTTCCATGTAAAGGGGGTAGCCCTTGCTGCGCAGGCCCTCCCGCAGGCGCTGGGCCATAGCGATGGCGTTTCGGCTGATGCGAAGATACAGATCGTCGGTGAACAGCGCGTCAAACTGCAAGCCCAGAAGCCGGCCCTTGGCCAGCAGAGCACCCCGGCGCTTGATGAGGGTGGCGAAATGCTCGGGAGCACCGTGGCGGGGGAACACCACCGCCTCGCCGCACAACGCACCCACCTTGGTGCCGCCGATGTAGAATGCATCGCAAAGTGCCGCCAGGTCCTGCAGCGTCACGTCGTTGCCGGGGCTTGCCAGAGCGTAGCCCAGTCGGGCACCGTCCAGAAACAGCGGGATGTGGAACTCCCGGCAGACGGCGGACAGCGCCTCCAGCTCTGCGCGGGAGTAGAGGGTGCCATATTCGGAGGGATGGGAGAGATAGATCATGCCGGGAAACACCATGTGCCAGTAGCTGTCGTTGGCATAGAAAGTCTGTAAGTAGTCTCTTACGTCCCCGGCGTCCAGCTTGCCGTTGCGGTGGGGGATGGTCAGGACCTTGTGGCCGGTGGCCTCCACGGCGCCGGCCTCGTGGCCATTGATGTGGCCGGTGTCCGCGGCGATGACGCCCTCATGGGGGCGCAGCATGGCGTCAATGACGATCTGGTTGGTCTGGGTGCCGCCGGAGATGAAAAACACATCGGCATCCGGACAAGCGCAGGCGGCACGGATCTTTTCCTTGGCGGCGTCGCAGTAGCGGTCCTGGCCATAGCCGGGGAGCTGTTCAAGATTGGTTTCCAGCAGGTGCTGCAAAACGGCCTCGTGGGCGCCTTCGGCGTAGTCACATTCAAAAGACAGCATGAGAGATTCTCCTTCATTTATAAAATAAGGGGGAGACGCTGATACTTCATTTTACCGGGAGCAGGGCGGTTTTGCAAGCGGGACTGTACACCCGGCAGGAAAAATGCTATACTAAATGCTTATGAAAGACAAGGAAAGGAGACGGATGATATGGAAACCCTGTCGGCGCCGCTGCAAACCCTGCTGAGCGGTATCACCGCATTTTTGTCGGCCCATCCGCTGGTGGGCAGCTGGTACACGGCGTTCGTCCGTTTTTTGTTCCCGGTGGTGGCCTTTCTCATTTTGTTCCGGGCGTTCCGGTCCCTGCTGCGGGTGCCTCATACGCCGGAGATCTGGGGCCAGCTGAGCCTTCCCAACGGCACGCCGCTGCAGCTGACCCACTGGGAAAATATCATCGGACGGGGAAAAACCGCGGATGTATTTTTGAACTACCCCAGCATTTCCCGGCAGCACGCGGCGCTGTGCCGGGGGGAGGACGGACAATGGACGGTATACGACCTTGGCTCCAAGGGCGGTACCGTGGTCAACGGCCACAAGGTGCGGGATTCCGCACCGGTGAAGCTGGGAGACACCATTACCCTTGGAGGGGTTCCGCTGCTGTTTCTGCCTCAGACCGTGGCAGAGCGGGAGGAACTGGAGGAAAAGCGCCGGGCGGAGCGTCCGGTGTCCAGCCTGCCCTCTTTCCTGGGACTGACGGTGTTCCAGGTGCTGGCCTGCTTGCAGCTGGTTGTGGCCTGCGGAGCGGAGGAGGCGCCGCAGATCGTGCTGGCCTTTTTGGGACTGACGATTTTGATGTGGCTGTACTTTGTGGCGCTGCGGTGTACCCGCTGTGTGGGATTTGAGCTGGAGACCATCGCATTTTTTCTCTCCACACTCTCCCTCTCGGTAACGGCCTCCAGTGCTCCGGGGAGCCTGTTCAAGCAGTTCCTGGCCATCTTCCTGGGACTGGGGGTTTTCCTGGTGCTGGGCCTTTTTCTGCGGGATCTTGCACGGGTGCAGAAGATCCGCTGGCTGATGGCGGCGGGGGCCATCGGCCTTTTGGGGATCACGCTGGTGCTGGGCAGCGCCAAATACGGCGCCGTCAACTGGATCTCCATCGGCGGCCTCTCCTTTCAGCCCTCGGAGATTGCCAAAATCTGCTATATCTTTGCCGGTTCGGCCACACTGGAGCGGCTTTTCCGCAAGCGGAACCTGACGCTTTTCATCGTGCTCACCGGTGTGTGTATCGGCCTTCTGGGGCTTATGAGCGACTTCGGCACCGCCGCCATCTTCTTTGTCACCTTCCTGGTGATCGCCTACCTCCGTTCCGGGGACTGGGCAACGCTGAGCCTCATCTGCGGCGGCGCGGTGTTCGGCGCCGGGATCATCGTCAAGTTCAAGCCCTACATTCTCTCCCGCTTTGCCACCTGGGGACATGCCTGGGAGGCGGCATCCACCACCGGCTACCAGCAGACCCGCACCATGTCTGCCGCCGCTTCCCGCGGGC
>FR890866.1:6682-28133 GCA_000436875.1 Oscillibacter sp. CAG:155
CGGGCTCCACAACGTGGCCGCAGCGGATACGGACCTGGTGTTCGGAATGATCTGTGAGGAGTGGGGGCTGCTGATCGCCGTGATGGCGGTGGGCGCCATCATCGCTCTGGCATTTTTCGCCGTCCGGACCATCCGGGTGGGTCGGTCCAGCTTCTATACCATCGCGGCCTGTGCCGCCGGTTCATTGCTGGTGTTCCAGACGTGTTTGAATGTGTTCGGCTCTGTGGATCTGCTGCCGCTGACCGGCGTCACATTTCCCTTTGTCTCCAACGGCGGTTCTGCCATGATGTCCGCCTGGGGACTTCTGGCCTACCTGAAGGCCACGGATACCCGGGAGAACGCCAGCTTTGCCATCCGGCGGGGGCCGCAGCGGCAAATCACGGCGGAGGCTCGCCGGCGGGCGGAACCCATTGATGATCCCTTTGGGCAGGAAGAGGAGGCGGATCATGAAGAAGATTGAGCGGCGGGCACTGGTGTGCTGTATACTGGCTGTGCTGCTGGCTGCGGGACTGTGTGTCTTTCTGGGCAAGTACCTGCTGGATGGCGGCAGCTGGGTTTCCTCGGCGTTCAACCGCCATCTCTACAACAGCTCCGGCGTTCTGGCCTGCGGCACGGTGCTGGACCGGGACGGGGACGTGCTTTCCACGGTGGAAAACGGGGAGCGGACCTATTATGACGACGCCGGCGTCCGCCGGGCCACGCTGCACGCGGTGGGAGATCTGCAGGGAAACATCGGCACCGGGGCTCTGAATGCATTTGCCGACCGGCTCAGCGGGTATAACCTGCTCAACGGGGCCTTCGGCGCTCAACAGGGGAATGATCTCTACCTGACCATTGACGCCCGGTACAACTACGAGGCCTATCAGGCACTGGGGGGCCACGCCGGTACGGTGGCCGTTTACAACTACAAGACGGGGGAGATTTTGTGCATGGTCTCCGCCCCCAGTTATGATCCGCTGAACGTGCCCTCGGACATTGAGACCAACGACCGCTACAAGGGCGCGTACATCAACCGGTTCCTCTCCTCCACGTTCACACCCGGGTCTGTGTTCAAAACCGTGACATTGGCGGCGGCACTGGAACAGATCCCGGATCTGGAGAGCCGCACCTGGACGTGCAACGGCAGCGTGGAAATCGACGGGGAGACCATCGTCTGTTCCGGTACCCACGGTGAGCAGAATATCGGAGATGCCTTTGCCAATTCCTGCAACGTGGCCTTTGCCCTGATCGCCCAGGAACTGGGCGGAGACGTGCTGGAGGAGTACACGCAGAAGGCGGGGCTGATGGACAGCTATTCCATCAACGGTCTTCCCACAGCCAAGGGGACCTTCCAGTTCCAGGACATCAGTGACGGAGAACTGGGGTGGTCCGGCGTCGGCCAGGGACAGGACCAGGTGAACCCGGCGTCGCTGATGGTGTATATGGGCGCCATCGCCAACGGGGGAAAGGCGGCACAGCCCTATCTGATCGAAAAGACGGTCAGCTCTCTGGGCATTCCGTCGCTGCCCCATCTCACCAAAAAGACGGGCAGCCTGCTCAGCGCCGATACGGCCCAGCGCCTGGCGGATATGATGGCGAACAATGTGGAGCAGACCTACGGCGCCTCCCGGTTCCCCAATATGGACATCTGCGCCAAGTCCGGCACTGCTGAGGTGGGGGAGGGCCAGACGCCCCATGCCTGGTTTGCCGGGTTCCTGCGCAATGAGGACACGCCCTACGCGTTCGTAGTGCTGGTGGAAAACGGCGGCGGCGGCAGTTCTGTGGCCGGCACTGTGGCTTCCAAGGTGCTGGACGTGATGGTGAACGGATACTGATACGAAAGAGAGTCGAAACAATGAAGGATAACAAGCGGGGCTTTTTGCTCCAGACGGTCAAGCAGATGAACAATGGCGCCATTGTCTCCGGCATCGGCTTTTTGCTGTACGTGGCCGCGTCGGCACTGGAGCTGGATGTACTGGCGGGCATTTTGGCCATCGCCTTCGGCATTGCGGCGCTGTATGTGCTGGTCTCGGTGGCAGAGGGGAGAAAGCGGGACAAGAAAGCTGTGAGCTACAATCTTCTCTGGGGACAGACGGCACTGACCATTTTGCTGGTGGGCTGCGCAGTGCTGACCATCCGGCTTTGGCTGGGACTGCAGTGAGTACAGGGATGAAAAAAGAGGACCGCACCATATGGTGCGGTCCTCTTTTTTGCATTGGGACGTCAGACAGCCGCCTGGGCGAGGGCGGGATCTTCCAACTGCTGCCGCAGCCGCCGCATGGCCCACACAAAGCACAAAACATGTACGGAGAAGGTAATGACCCAGGAGACGGGGTAGGAGACGTAGAGCATGGTCATCGTGTGGAACTGGGGGAGCTGGAAGAGCGTGGCAATCCACAAAAGGCGAAGGCCGCAGGCGCCGATCAGCGAGACGATCATGGGCATCACCGAGTAGCCGATGCCCCGCAGGCCGCCCACCATGACATCCATCATGCCGCAGATGGCATAAGTCCGGCAGACGATGCCCAGCCGAACCAGGCCTGCTTCGATCACGGCGGGACTGGTGGTGTAGATGCCCAGCAGCGGCTTTCCGGCAAAGGTGGCGGCGTTGCCCAGCACCAGCCCCACCACCAGCACGCACAGCTGAGCCCGGATCACGGTCTCCTTGATCCGGCGGTAATTGCCTGCACCCAGGTTCTGGCTGACAAAGGAGATGGTGGCCTGATAAAGGGCGTTCATGGAGACGTAGACGAACTGCTCAATGTTGGCGGCGGCGGAGTTTCCGGCCATCACCACCTCCCCGAAGGTGTTGACGGAGGACTGGATCACCACGTTGGAAAGGGAGAACAAAATCCCTTGAAAGCCCGCCGGCAGGCCGATCCGCAAAATCTGCCGCAGGGTCTTGCCATGGATGCGCAGCGCCCGCAGGTCCAGGTGCAGCGGTCCGGAGTCCCGCACCATGCACAGGACCACCAGAGAGGCGGAGATGCACTGGGAGATGACTGTGGCGATGGCCACACCCGCCACGTCCAGCTTCATGACGATCACGAAGAAGAGGTTCAGAATAATATTGACGACGCCGGCCAGAGAGAGAAAATACAGAGGCCGCCGGGTATCGCCCTGGGCCCGCAGCAACGCGGCGCCGAAGTTATAGACCATGGTGGGGGTCATGCCCAGAAAGTAGATCCGAAGATACAGCGCGGCAAGGTCCAGCACGTTGTCCGGAGTCTGCATCCAGATGAGAATGGTCCGGGCGCCGAAGACACCCACCACAGTCAGCAGCAATCCGCTGATCACGCTCAGCAGCATGGAGGTGTGAACAGTCCTGTGAAGCTCCTTTGCGTCGCCGGCACCGTAAAATTTGGCCGCCAGCGTGTTGGAGCCGACGGCGAGGCCGATGAAGAGGTTGGTCAAAAGACCGATGAGGGCTGAGTTGGACCCCACGGCCGCCAGGGAGTTGTCTCCTGCCCAGCGGCCTACCACCACGATGTCCGCCGCGTTGAACAGAAGCTGTAAGACACTGGAACACATCAAAGGAACCGCAAACTGCAGCAGCCTTGGCAGGATGGGACCGTGGATCATATCGATTTCGTAGCTTTTGCGCGGATTGTGCGCCATGAAAACCCCTCCGTTGGACCTGAATTTGTCTGCTGTTGACAGACATCGTTGGGCACGTCCTATGGTAACACGGCCTCTTCCGTTTTTCCACTGATTTTAACAGGCTCTTTACACAAAACAACAGAAAAAATTTACAAAAATTTAAGCGTCATTTATACACAGAGGTCAAATTGTCAGTGTTATGGCGACAAAAGGTTTGCTAAACTAATACTCTATGAAACTGTGCGCTTCTGACGTCGGAGTTTACAAGGGGTGTCCCCGGGACTCACGCGTGGGAAGACAGCCGCGGAAAGCGGCGGCAAGCAAGGAGGTGGAGATGTGCGCAGGGAAGCGGAAGAACGGGAGAAAAAGCAAAGTCCCCTGGAACAGGCGGCTGCGTTCATCGTTGACAAGCGAAAGGCTTTTTATCTGCTCTATATCGGGCTGGCGATTTTCTGCGTGGTAGCAAACGGCTGGATCGAGGTCAACGACGATCTGACCAGCTATCTGCCGGACACCACGGAGACCCGCCGGGGGTTGGATACCATGGAGGCGGAATTTACCACCTTCGGCACCAACCGGATCATGGTGGACAACATCGACTATGCCCGGGCGGAACAGCTCTCGGAGCAACTGGAGACGCTGGATGGCGTCAAGTCCGTGGAATTTGACGACACAGAGGACCACTATCAAAACGGCGCGGCGCTGTTTACCGTCACCTATGACGGCTCGTCAGAGGATCAGGTGAGCCTGGATGCCCTGGAACGGGTGCGGGAAACGCTGGATGGCTACGACGCATACATCACGGGAGACACCGGCTCCTCGGAGTCGGAGACCATTGCCGACGAGATGCAGATCGTCATGCTGGTGGCCGTGGTCATCATCGTGGTGGTGCTGCTCTTTACCTCCCAGACCTACATGGAAGTGCCGGTGCTGCTGGTGACCTTCGGCATGGCGGCGCTTTTGAACATGGGGACCAATTTTCTCTTCAACCCCATCTCCTTTATTTCCAATTCTGTGGCTGTAGTGCTGCAGCTGGCGCTGGCCATCGACTACGCCATCATTCTCTGCCACCGCTACACGGAGGAGCGGGAGCACCTGGAGGCCCGGGAGGCGGTGATCGCGGCGCTGAGCAAGGCCATTCCGGAGATTTCCGGAAGTTCCATGACCACACTCTCCGGCTTGGGGGCCATGTGCTTCATGCATTTTCGTATCGGATATGACCTGGGCATCGTGCTGATGAAAGCCATTTTGATGAGTATGCTCAGTGTCTTTACGCTGATGCCGGGGCTTTTGATGTCCTGCAGCCGCCTCATCGACCGGACCCATCACCGCAACTTCGTGCCCCAGATCAATGCCTGGGGAAAACTGGTAATCAAGACCCGCTATGTACTGCCGCCTGCCTTTGCGATCCTGCTGGTGCTGGGCTTCTGCTTTTCCAATCAGTGTCCCTATGTTTATGGGGAGAGCACGCTGCACACCTATACGCAAAATGAATCCCAGATCGCCCAGGAAAAGGTGGATGAGACTTTCGGGCCGGTCAACACGCTGGCCGTACTGGTGCCTGCCGGGGACTACGGCAAGGAAGGCCAGCTGCTGCAGGAGCTGGAGGACATGCCGGAAGTGGAGTCGGTGCTGGGCCTTGCCAATGTGGAGGCCATGGACGGCTATGTGCTTACCGACAAGCTCACGCCCCGCCAGTTTGCGGAGATGACGGATCTGGACATTGAAGTGGCCCGGCTGTTGTACTCCGCCTATGCTGTGGACCAGGAGAGCTACGGAAAGCTGGTGGGCGGCATTGACCAGTACAGCGTGCCGCTGATGGATATGTTCCTCTTCGTCTACGACCAGATGCAGGAGGGATATGTGACGCTGGACGAGGAAATGACAGCGGACATCGAGGACCTGCATACCCAGCTGGTGGACGCACAGAAACAGCTCAAGGGTGAACATTACAGCCGTATGGTATTGGAGCTGGCGCTGCCCGAGGAGAGTCAGGAGACCTTTGATTTCCTGGATACCCTGCATCAGACGGCGGAGAAGTACTATCCTGAAGGGGTGCTGCTGGTGGGCAACTCTACCAGCGACCGGGATCTGTCGGACTCCTTTGTTCAGGACAACATCCTCATCAGCATTCTCACGGTGGTCTTCGTGATTTTGGTGCTGGTGTTCACCTTCCAGTCGGCAGGACTGCCTATTTTGCTGATTTTGGTGATTCAGGGCAGTGTGTGGATCAACTTCTCCTTCCCCTATCTGATGGACTCGAACCTGTTCTTCCTCAGCTATCTGATCGTCAGCTCCATCCAGATGGGTGCCAACATCGATTATGCGATTGTGATCACCAACCGCTATACGGAGCTGAAAAAGCAGATGCCGCTCCATGAGGCGGTGGTGGAGGCGCTGAACCAGGCATTTCCCACCATTGTCACCTCCGGCACGATCCTGGCCACCGCCGGAATTCTAATCGGCTTTTTGTCCTCTGCGCCCTCTATTTCTTCCATTGGCATCTGCCTGGGACGGGGCACGGTGATCTCCATTTTCCTGGTGATGGCGGTGCTGCCTCAGATTTTGCTGCTGGGAGATACCATTATCGAAAAGACCGCGTTTACCCTCAAGTACCGGGGGGCCGTTCAGTCCCGCACCGGCAGCGTACGGGTGGACGGGCATGTCCGGGGTTATGTGTCCGGCATGGTGGACGCAGATTTGAAAGGTACGCTCCATGGTACCATCCACGCAGTGGTGGACGCAGGTGCTGTACAGCCGGAAGAGCCGCCACGGCAGTTGCCATCCGGCGGAGAGGAAGAAGCGGAGAAAGGAGGATCGGATGAGAAAGACGCGCATTAAGCTGCTGCCGCTGCTGGCGGCGATCTGCCTGCTCATCTCCCTGGCGCAGCCTGCTGCTGCGGCCCAGGAGGGGGAGATCACGATCACCACGGTGGCGGATCTGCTGGAGCTGGCGCAGCGGTGTTCCCTGGACACTTGGTCCCAGGGAAAAACGGTCCGTCTGGAGGCGGACCTGGATCTGGCAGGCACTGCCTTTACGCCGATCCCCACATTCGGCGGCACGTTTGATGGCCAGGGACACACCATTTCCGGCTTGTCCCTTACGGGCAGCGGCTCCAAACAGGGCCTTTTCCGCACGATCCAGTCCGGCGGCGTGGTGGAGAATCTGACGGTCTCCGGTACGGTGGCACCCAGCGGGAGTCAGACCAGCGTGGGCGGCATCGCCGGTGTCAACGCCGGTATCATCCGGGGCTGCAGCTTCAGCGGCTCCGTGTCCGGCAAGACCGCAGTGGGCGGGATTGCCGGCCGCAACAAGGAAAGCGGCCAGATCGCAGACTGCTCCGTCTACGGAATCATCCAGGGGGAGAGCTCTACCGGCGGCGTGACCGGGCGGAATCTGGGTGTACTGCTCAAGTGCAGCAGCAGCGCCAGCGTGAATACCAGCGAAGAGGGGAGCTCTGTGCCCAGCGTGGAGGATCTGGCAGATTTGGATCTGGAGTCCACTCTGACAGGCACGGATTCCGATGAGGCCGAGTCTCTGCTGGATAGCTGCACCGACACCGGCGGTATAGCCGGGTATTCCAGCGGTGTGATCCAGAGCTGCACCAATTCCGGAACCGTGGGTTATCCGCATGTGGGCTATAACGTGGGCGGTATCGCAGGCCGCCAGACCGGATATTTGGCGGGCTGCGTCAACAAAGGCTCTGTCCTGGGAAGGAAGGACGTGGGCGGCATCGTGGGCCAGGCGGAGCCGGACCTGGCGGTCAACCCCGGCAGCGATACGCTGGAACGGCTGCGGGCGGAGCTGGATACACTGGATGGGCTGATCCAGCAGGCCATTGATGATGCCCAAAGCAGCTCGGATTCCGTCTCCGCTCACCTCACCGCCATCGGAGATTATACGGACGAAGCCCGGGACCACACCAAGACTCTGGCGGATCTGTCTGCGGATTTCATCGACGATGGTATGGACTCCCTGAACTCCCTGAGTGCCAGTGTCACAAATGCGCTGGATCAGGTGGCGCCTGCGCTGGATGATCTGGCGGCGGCCTCCGACAAGCTGGAGGAGATGTCCGGAGATCTGGAGGAGACGCTGGAGAAGCTGACGGACACCTTGGAGGATGGAGAGAACATCCGGGTGGACGTGAAAACTGCGGTGGAGGCTCTGCGAGCGTCTGCGGCGGATATGGCCCGGGCGGCCCAGGCACTGCGGGAGGCATTGGATACCCTGCTGCAGGGTGTGGTGAACGACCGCCCGTCGGACATAGAGACGGCTCTTGCAGATCTCTTCAAGGAAATGAGCCGCTTGAGCCAGGCCGTGGAAGGCACCGGCGATGCGGTGGGACTGCTGGGGGATGCCCTGGCAGGCCAACCGGATCTGCCGGGCGGCCAGGAGACGCTGACGGCCCTGAACACTCTCTCCGACGCCCTGACGGAGGCGGGAGAAGACTTGGGAGACGTTTCCCAGGATGTACCGGCGTCTGAAGTGGACTGGGATACGCTCAAAGCTGCGCTGGAGGCCATGGGGCAGGCGCTGTATCAGGCGTCAGGCCACTTTGAAAATGCGGTCAAGGCATTACAGACTGCCGTTTCCGATAGCCATGCCATGACCGGGGACCTGCGGGATGTGGTGGATGCGCTCTCAGATGTGATGGATACCGGCGAGGGGATCGGCCGCAAGCTCAGCAGCGCCTTCCGGACCATGGGCGACGCAGTGACGGAGCTGGCCGAGGACGGGCCGGTGGAATTTCCCGTTCTGGGAGAGGATGTCCGCACCGCAGGAGACGGCCTCTTTGACTCCCTGGGGGAGATCTCTTCGGAGATGGAGGCGCTGCACACCGCGATGGACACTGCCGGGGACACGCTGACGGCGGATCTGCGCAGCATCAGCAGCCAGTTTCAGACGGTGTTTGATGTTTTGCTGGACGCGCTGACCGACCTGCAAGACGGCACGGATAAGTCACTGGAGGATTACATTGAGGACACCTCGGAAGAGGACATCGCCGCCACACGGCAGGGGAAGGTGACACAGTGCCAGAATACCGGCTCTGTGGAAGGAGACCGGAACGTGGGCGGTATTGCCGGAGCCATGGCCATCGAGTTCGACCTGGACCCGGAGGACGACCTTGCGGACGATCTGTCCTTTGGCAGCAGCTATGAGACCAAGGCGGTGCTGGAGGATTCCGTGAACCGCGGCACTGTCACGGCGAAAAAGGACTGCGCCGGCGGCCTTGTGGGCCGCATGGATCTGGGCACGGTGGTCTCCGGCCAGAATTACGGTCCGGTGACCAGCACGGACGGCAATTATGTGGGCGGCATCGCCGGCTGGGCGGATGCCTCCGTACGGGACAGCTGCGCAAAATGCGCACTCTCCGGCGGGGATTATGTGGGCGGCATTGCCGGCTGGGGAGACCGTCTGCTAAACAACTGCGCCATTGCCACGGTGGAAGAAGGCACAGAGTATCTGGGCGCGGTGGCAGGTGACACTGATCTGGAAAAAGGAAGCGTCCAGGGCAACCGCTTTGTGGATACGGGGCTGGCGGCCATTGACGGGGTCAGTTACGCCGGAAAAGCAGAGCCGGTGGAGTTTGCGGCCCTTCGCCAGGAACAGGGGATTCCCACGGAATTCATCTCCTTTACCCTGACGCTCAAAGCCGGAGAGGATGTGGTTGCTCAGATTCCCTTCCAGTATGGAGAGGATCTGCGGCTGGTGGAGCTGCCGGAGGTGCCGGAACAGGAGGGCTGCTACGGTGCCTGGCCGGAGTTCGATACCTCGGGCCTTGCATCGGACATTACGCTGGAGGCAGTCTACACCCCCTGGGTCACCGTGGTGGCCAGTCCCCAGCAGGAGGGAAAGCTGGCGCTTGCCATGGCGGACGGCCAGTTTACCCAGGATGCTGCCCTTACCGTGCGGCAGAGTGACCAAGCGCCTCCCCAGGAGGCACAGGACAAAGACACGGTCCGGGTGTGGGAGCTCTCTTTGACCGGCACGGACCTGACGGAACAGGACACGGTGTCGCTGCGGCTGCTCAGCAGCGGCGGGGGCCGCGCCAGTGTCTGGCAGTACAGGGACGGTGCCTGGCATAAGGTAGACACAAAGCAGAACGGCCATTATCTGCTGCTGGATATGGAGGGAACCTCCGGGACATTTTGCGTCAGCTCCAGCCGGCACAGCGGTGCGGTTTTGCTGCTGGCAACGGCTGCCGTGCTGCTGGCGGTACTGGCAATCATTCTGGTGGTGCGCCGCAAACGGCAGAAGAAGTTTGCGGTGTCAAAACAGGCAGAACAGCCGCCCCAGACGGAAGAGAATTCGGGCGGAAAATAAGGAAAAGGCCCCCGTTTGCCGTGTGCGGCAGACGGGGGCTTGTTTTTCTGTCTGGAAGAGAGCGCGGGGAAGGCGCACCAGGCGGCGTACGGCCCGGGAACTTACTGTGCCTCTGGGGGAAAGACCACCGTCAGCAGCATTTTAAAGGCCTCCTCGCCATAGACCGCATGGGGCTTTTGAGCCGGCATGACCAACGACTCGCCTGCCCGGCATACGTAATCCGTACCATCCACCGTAAAGCGGCCGACGCCCTCCAGGACCTGGACCAGGGCATCTCCCTGAGATTCGTGGGTGCTGATCTCCTCGCCTTTGGAAAAGGCGAAGAGCGTCAGGCTGACCGCCGATGTCTGGACTAGCGTCCGGCTTACAATCTGTCCAGGCTGGGCCGTTACTTGTCCTGCCAAAGAGAGCACCTGTTCCGGCTGGATATTTTTTAAGGCAACCATTGGAATTCCTCCTTTTTTGGGAAACCGGGCGCAGAACCGTCCCGGATTTTATAGGATGTGATCAGCTTATCACAGAGAGAGGTCCCTGTCTGTTGGAATCACAACGAAACGGCGGAACGAATGGGATGCGCCGAATGTTGAGACGGAGAGATCAGCTCCCGGAAGTCCGGCCAGCGGCCCAGTTCAAACTGCAGCGGACGGGGCTGATGGCACAGCGTGGAGAGATCCACGAACTGTACCCGGGAATTTTCGTAGGTGGTCCAGTAAAAGCGTAGGGATTCGGCGCAGGCAACAGCGGTGTAGACGGTATAGTCATAGGGGAGGACATCTCCGTCCAGCTTGCCGGGGGACTCCGGCGCGGGAATGCGTACCATCCCCAGCGGGAAGGCGGTGCTTTCCAGAAGGCGGAACATGGCATTGACACCGGCCGCCTCGGTCTGTCCCTTCACCCCATAGGCTTTCAAAAAAGCCAGACGGACAAAGCGGGAAGGGGAGGACCAGTCTCCCGGAAGGCCCTGAGCGCCGCTGCCGGAGAAGCAGGGCTCCTGCCGGTGGCCTGCAAGCTCCACGGCGCCGTGGTCCAGGTCCCGGATGCCGGCATAGTTGAGAAGGTTGGTCCGGTGCCAGGGATAGTCGGGACTGTTGGTCATTACTCCCAACGTATCGCGGTAGATGTGGAGGCCGTCCCGGTCCGGTTCCACCACGATGGCCTCACCGGTGCGGTCGCTGAACGACCAGTGCAGCGGCGGGACAGTGCCCAGCAACGGGGTGTCCAGCAGCGTGATCTCCTCCCGGAGGGCATGGACCACCTCTGCCACGGTGGCGCACTGGGCCAGCAGATGATAGACCAGGACCGGCGGCTGGAGCGGCGTGGTCCCGGGACGGGGGAAGCCTTCATAGCAGGCCAGCTCCCGATAATAGAGCTGGCCGCCCATCAGTCCCTGGTCGTTGATCCCCTCATAGAGCAGCGGCGAGAGGGAGACGGACAGCAGCCCGGTCCCCACGGCGGCATAGGCAGACCGGAACCGGTTTTGCGGCGTGCGATCACAGACGGCGTAGCAGGTTCCCCGGGGGAGGTAGGTGACACGGCTGTCCGATGCCAGCGTGTTGAAGTCAAAATTCCGGCCCCAGAGGTGGCGCTGATCAGCGGTTTCCCAGCTCATTGCGCTGCATCCGGCGTCTAGTCCGGAGAGGGACGGTGCGGGGTGAATCATGGTCTTGGCCTCCTTACCAGTCAATATTTATTCTCCAAGGATTTCCAAAAACACCCGGTTTTATCCGGCCCCATTCTGAGGCAGGCGAAACCGGTACCTGTCCGCGCCGGAAAGGTCTGGGGACAGACAAAAAGAAAAGCAGACACGTTTGCGTGTCTGCTTTTCCATACCCGGTGAGAAGCGCAGCGGAAGAGAGAGGGGACCGCGTACACGGCTTCACGGGGCGCATCAGCGCCGAGTTTTAAGACGGGCCATGGCTCGGGCCAGGGCGGCTTTGGAGTGGTAATACTCGTGAATGCTCTGCTTTTGCCGCAGACATTCCTCCGCCCGCTTCTTGGCGGCCTCTGCCCGCTTGCGGTCAATCTCCTCCGGATGCTCGGCAAAGCCCACCAGAAGGATCACATAGTCCGGCTTGATCTCGGCAAAGCCGGAACCCACCGCGGCGGGCTCCCACCGGCCTTCGGTCTTGTAGCGAAGCTCACCGGGCTCGATGACAGTGACCACCGGCTCATGGCCGGGGTAAATGCCCATCTCGCCGTCCACAGCCGGAAGGATCAGTGCCTCGGCGGGACCGATGTAGAATTGGCGCTCCGGGGTGATGATCTCCAGATAGAAGGTGTGCGCCTCGGCCATTTACACCGCCCCCATCTTCTTCGCCTTTGCGATGACTTCGTCCACATTGCCCACGTTGCTGAAAGCGGCCTCGGGGTATTTGTCCAGCTCACCGCCCAGGATGGTCTCGAAGGAACGCAGGGTGTCCTCCAGCTTGACATAGCGGCCCTCCAGACCGGTGAACTGCTCAGCCACAGAGAAAGGCTGGGAGAAGAACTGCTGGATGCGGCGGGCCCGTTCCACGGTGCGGCGGTCCTCTTCGCTCAGCTCCTCCATGCCCAGAATGGCAATGATGTCCTGCAGCTCCCGGTAGCGCTGGAGCAGCTCCTGAGTGCCCCGGGCGACCTTGTAGTGACGCTCGCCCACCACGTCGGGTTCCAGAATCCGGGAAGTGGATTCCAGAGGGTCCACGGCGGGATAGATGCCCTGCTCCACAATCTTACGGGAGAGGACGGTGGTAGCGTCCAGGTGGGCGAAGGTGGTGGCAGGGGCGGGGTCGGTCAGGTCGTCTGCAGGGACATAAACCGCCTGCACGGAGGTAATGGCCCCGTCCTTGGTGGAGGTGATGCGCTCCTGCAAAGCGCCCATCTCGTTGGCCAGGGTGGGCTGATAGCCCACGGCAGAGGGCATACGGCCCATCAGAGCGGAGACCTCAGAGCCGGCCTGGACATAGCGGAAGATATTGTCGATGAACAGCAGCACATTCTGCTTTTCCCGGTCCCGGAAGTACTCGGCCATGGTCAATCCCGTGAGAGCTACCCGCATCCGGGCTCCGGGGGGTTCGTTCATCTGGCCGAAGACCAGGGCGGTCTTGTCAATGACACCGGACTCGCTCATTTCGCGCCACAGGTCATTGCCCTCACGGGTACGCTCACCCACGCCGGTGAAGATAGAATAGCCGCCGTGTTCCGTGGCGATGTTGTGGATCAGTTCCTGAATCAGCACGGTCTTGCCCACGCCGGCGCCGCCGAAGAGACCGATCTTGCCGCCCTTGGCATAGGGGGCCAGCAGGTCGATGACCTTGATGCCGGTCTCGAAGATGTCCACCACGGGACGCTGGTTTTCAAAGGCAGGAGGCTGACGGTGGATGGACCACTTCTCAGTGGTCTTCACCGGGCCCTTTTCGTCAATGGCGTCACCCAGGACGTTGAACATCCGGCCCAGGACCCCATCACCCACAGGGACGGAGATGGGGGCGCCGGTAGCGGTGACGGACATGCCGCGCCCCAGTCCTTCGCTGGGGGAGAGCATGATGCAGCGCACCGTGTCTCCGCCCACATGCTGGGCCACTTCCATCACCTGACGCTTGCCGTCCAGCTCCACCTCCAGGGCCTCTTTGAGCTCCGGAAGGTCGCCGCCGGAGAAGGCAACGTCCACAACAGGTCCCATGACCTGTACAATGGTTCCCTTATTTTCACGCATATTTGAAAAAATCCCCTTTCGGGCATGGATTGCCCCACAGAGTCATCGCCCCGCCGGGCGGAAAGAAAATCGAATGTGATCCGAGTGCGTTGTCTGCACGGATTACAGCGCTGCCTGAGCGCCGCCCACCACCTCGGTGATCTCCTGAGTGATGGCGGATTGACGGGCGCGGTTGTAGGAGAGGTTCAGGTCCTGCAGCATGGCACGGGCGTTATCGCTGGAGGACTTCATGGCTGTCATCCGGGCATTTTGCTCGCAGCAGTAAGATTCCACCAGTGCACCGAAAATGTCGCCCTTGAGATAACCGGGCACCAGGCGGTCCATAACGGCCCGGACCGAGGGAACATAAGTCACGTCCCGGTTGTAGCTGTCCCGGTTTGCCTCATACTTGGGAAAGACGTCCGGGTCCAGGGGGAGGAGCTTGTGGACGGTGGGCTCCATCTGGAAGGAGTTGACCATCCGGGTGAAGAGAATATAGACCTCGTCCAGCTGCCCGGCAAGGAACAGATCGATCATCAGCTCAGAGATGTCCCGGGCGCGGTGCATGTTGGGGTCCTGGGCCGTGTAGAGAAATTCCACGTCGATGGGAATATTGTGCTCCTGGAAATAGGAGCGGCCCGTCTGGCCCACCACAAACAGCGCGAAGTTGGGCTTTTTGGACATTTTCTCCTCTGCCAGTTTCAAAATATTGTGGTTGTAGGCGCCCGCCAGACCCTTGTCGGCGGTGACAACGATGTAGCCCACTTTCCGCTTTTCCGGCGGGATGCCGGGGCGCTTGTCGAAGAAAGAATGGTGAATCTCCGGAGAGTGGTGCAGAATATCGGAGATGGTGACCTCGATCTTCTGGAAGTAGGGCTCCACGTCGTTGAGCTGCTTACGGGCCTTGCGCAGATTGGAAGAGGAGATGAGGTACATGGCGTTGGTGATCTTCAGCGTCTGTTCCACACTTTTGATGTGGGTACGAATCTCTTTTATGCTTGCCATGTGGTGCTCACCCGCTTTTTGGCGTCCTCCAGAGTCGAGCGGATCACCTCAATGGCGGGGCCGCTCAGATTGCCGGTGGACTCGATTTCCGCCGTGACGTCGGCGTGTTCCGTCTCCATCTCCTGGGCGAAGTCCAGTACAAAGTCCCGGACCTTGTCCAGAGGCACATCATCCACCAGACCATTGGTGGCCACATACAAAATGATGGCCTGCCGGCTCACCGGCATGGGGTGGTAGAGGGGCTGCTTCAAAAGTTCCAGCAGCCGCCGGCCGTGATCAAGGGACTGCTGGGTGGCGCTGTCCAGATCCGAGGCGAACTGGGTGAAGACCTCCAGTTCCCGGAACCGGGCCAGGTCGATCCGCAGCGTACCGGCGGTCTTTTTGATGGCCCGGGTCTGGGCTGCGCCGCCCACACGGGAGACGGACAGACCCACGTTGACGGCGGGACGCTGGCCGGAGAAGAACAAGTCCGTCTCCAGATAGATCTGACCGTCGGTGATAGAAATCACGTTGGTGGGGATATAGGCCGATACGTCGCCGGCCTGGGTCTCGATAATAGGCAGGGCGGTCATGGAGCCGCCGCCGTATTCCTTGGTCAGGCGGCATGCCCGCTCCAGCAGACGGGAGTGGAGATAGAACACGTCTCCGGGGTATGCCTCACGTCCGGGGGAACGCTTGAGCAGCAGGGAGAGGGTACGGTATGCCACCGCGTGCTTGGAGAGATCATCATAGACAATCAGCACATCTTTTCCCTTGCTCATGAAGTACTCGCCCATGGCCGCGCCGGCATAGGGGGCGATATACTGCATAGGTGCGGACTCGCTGGCGGTGGAGGAGACGATGATGGAGTAGTCCATGGCGCCATGCTTTTTCAGCGTGTCCTGAATCCGGGCCACAGTGGATGCCTTCTGGCCGATGGCCACATAGATGCAGATCACATCCTGTCCCTTTTGGTTGAGGATCGTGTCCACCGCAATGGCGGTCTTGCCGGTCTGGCGGTCGCCGATGATCAGCTCCCGCTGGCCCCGGCCGATGGGGACCATGGCGTCGATGGCCAGGATACCGGTCTGCAGGGGAACATTCACCGGCTCCCGGGTGACCACGCCGCTGGCCTCATGCTCAATGGGACGGGTCTCCGTGGTCTCGATGGGGCCGAGGCCGTCAATGGGCTCGCCCAGCACATTCACCACACGGCCGATCAGACCGTCGCCTACGGGCACGTCGGCAGGACGTCCGGTGCGGCGCACCACGGTGCCCTCCTTTACGCCGGCCTCGCTGCCCAGCAGCACGACACCCACACTGTCCCGGGACAGGTTCATCACCATGCCCTTGACGCCGGTGTCCAGTTCCACCAGTTCACCGTAAACCGCCTTGTCCAGACCATAGACGGTGGCGATGCCGTCGCCCACCTCCAGCACAGTGCCGGTTTCGCGGCACTGCACCCGGGTGTCATATTCCTGAATCTCCTCCCGCAGGATGGAGACGATTTCTTCGGGATTCGCTTTCATGCCATTCGCCTCTCTTCCAGTTGCCGGCTCAGACCGGCCAGCGCCCCGCGGACGCTTTTATCATACGTGACGCCCTCCAGTTCCAGCGTAAAGCCGCCCAGAAGGGAGGGGTCGATGCGGACGTCAAACAAGATGTCCTGCTTGTGATGGAGCCGGCATAAGGCAAGGCGGAGCTTTGAAAGCTCCGCCGCCTCCAGAGGCCGGACACAGGTGAGCACGCACCGGGCACAGCCCCGCTGTGCCAGCGCCAGATCCCGGAAAGAATCCAAAATCTCAGGCAGCAGGGTCATGCGTCCCTTGTCCGCCAACAGCCGGTAAAAGTGCAGCAGTGTCCCGCAGCCGTCCAGGAAGGGCAGCCGCTCCAGGACCCGGCCCTTTTCCTCCGCCCGGATGGCGGGGGAACAGAGAACGGTCCACAGGGCGGAGTCCTCCATCATGGCGCCGGCGGTGCGGCGCAGAGCCTGTTCATCGGGAGAGAGCGCATAGAGCGCCTGGGCATACCGGCTGGCAAGATCACTCATGCCTGCTCACCCACTTCCGACAAAAAGGCGTCCACGAGAGCCCGGTCATCGTCGCTGTCCATGGAGGTCTGCGCCACCTTGGAAGCGGCCAGCAGGGCGAGGGATGCCACTTCGTTCCGGGCGCCCCGCAGCATGACGTCCCGCTCAGACGCGATCTGTGCCTCAGCTTCGCTGCGCACCTTCTTGGCGTCGGTTTCGGCGTCAGCCAGCTTTGCCTCGTAGGCCCGCTGGGCTCTGGTCTGCGCATCGGCCACCAGTTTGGCGGCCTCCTGCCGGGCATCGGTGAGCCGGGACTCATACTCGCTCTTGTAGGCCTCCGCCTGGCGGCTGCTGGCCTCCGCAGAATCGATTTCCTGCTTGACCAGGGCCGCCCGGGCCTCCAGCACGGCGTTTACCCGGCCGAACAGGAGCTTTTTCAAAATCAGATAGAGTACCACCAGGTTGATGACGGTGAACACAATGGTGGATGCTTGGAAGTCCAGCATTGGGGACACCCCCTTTAACCGATGAAGATGATGAGCAGGGCCGTGATGAAGCCGAAGATGGCGGTGCCTTCTGCCAGAGCGCAGCCCAGCAGCAGCGCACTGTTGATCTTGCCGGCAGCCTCAGGCTGACGGGCGATGGCCTCACTGGCCTTGCCGGTGGCAAATCCGATTCCGAGACCGGCACCCACGCCGGTGAACACAGCCAGAGCCGCAGCGATGATTCCGATAGACATAATTGAGTTCCTCCTTAATCAGTTGGGTGAATCTTCTTCCTTGATCCCCTCGCCGGTAAACAGCGTGGTCAGAAATACAAAGACAACAGTTTGGATCAGCCCGTCAAACAGGTCGAAGTACAGGCTGAATACCGCCGGCACCACCGCCGGCACCACGAACTTGAGCATCTCCATAATGATGAAGGCGCCAAGAATGTTGCCGAACAGCCGCATGCACAGGGCCAGGGGCCGCACCGCCACTTCCATCAGGTTGATGGGGATGAGCAGGGGCATGGGCTCGGCGAACTTCTTCAATCCGCCCAGCGGGCCGTTGTAGCGGAACTGCGCTCCGTAAATGAGCAGCATACTCATTAGAGCCAGCGCCGCGGTGACGTTGATGTCCTTGGTGGGGGGCGTCAGACCAAAGATGCCGATGATATTGGACAACGCGATGTACAAAGCCACCGTTCCCAGCCAGGGAACAAAGGGGCGCCAATGGGAACCGAGATTTCCCTTTAAAAACCCATTGAAAAACTGCACGCCGCTTTCCAGTGCGACCTGAACTTTGCCTGGATTGCGGACACTCAGCCGCCTTGTCAGTACCAGAGACAAGATCACCAGCACCGCCATCACGATCCACGACACCACCACGGATTCCGACACTGGGATTCCGCCCAGCAGCGGGATGGTGAACGCGGTCTTGTTCCCCAGCTCGTCGACCAGGGTTTCCTGAAATGCATCCAAACACACATCACCTCGTTTTCGCGCTGGTTATCTTACCGCGCCGGTTTCTGTTTTGGAACCCTTTTGAAAGTAAAAAAAGTATTGAAACCAAAAATTATGCAGGACGATCCAGTACGGTCCCCATGGGGAAGGCGGTGCGGAACACCTTGCGCACCAGCGGGCCGGCAATCAGCAACTGCAGGGGCAGCGCCATCACAAAGTTGCGGGGAATGTTCATCAGCCAGCGCATGGGTACATCGGACCAGGCACCGGTGTGCACCGCACCCTCGCAGGCTCCGTAAAGAGACATGATGATGACCATGGGGACCACCATGCAGCAGGAAATGCAGATCACCTTCTTGAAGGGGGTGTCCTCCGGCTTCACCAGAAAACGAAAGGCAAATCCCTTGGCAAGGCCTGAGACCAAAAACCAGTCGCAGCACATGGCGAACACATAGGCCACGGGGAATCCCAGCCATGCGTCCCGGATTACCTCTATGCTCAGACGGCCGTACTGCATGGCCACGTTGTAGACGCTCATCCAGAGCACCATCACAAAGCACATCAAAACGGTGTAAATCAGACTTTCTCTTTTGTTGGTCGGCATATAATTTTCTCCTTTCAGCGATCCCGGCTTTTTGCCGGATGAAAACATTGAAAATTATACCGCGGTGGTTTCTCCCTTCGTAATTGTGGCTTTTTCTAAATCTGCGGGAGGAAATATGCAAAATGTGCTCCATTTTGACAGGGGCCCCGCGGTTTGACAGCTCCGGTGATTTTTTTTATACTAAAAAGAAAAGGAGGCGCATCCCGATGCCCACAAAAGAGAGATCTTCCATCCGCGCGCAGCTCATGCGTCTGAGTCTGGTGATCGTCGTGGTCTCCATCGCCCTTTCGATGGTGGGGACCCTTTCCTATACGCTTCATACGGAGCAGCAGTCCTTGGACAGCAATCTTATCAACTCGGCCTCCATTCTGGCCCAGGTGCCTCTGGTGCAGGCGGCGCTGCAGGATGAGATCCCGGCGGAGAAGCTGGCGGATTTTCTGGATGAAACCACAGAGCGCACATCGGATATTGATCTGATTTTGGTGGCGGACCAGGACAACGTATTGCGCTATGTGCCGAATCGGGAGATGATCGGGGACCGGTATACCGGCACGGCACAGCTCTCTGCCCTGGAGGGAGCAGAGCCCTATACCTCCAATGAGGCCGGACCCATGGGGACCGACCACTCAGCCTATGCGCCGGTGCGGGATGAAACCGGGCAGATCATCGGTGTGGTGATCGTGGGCGTCTATGTCCGCAGTATGGCTCAGGTGACGCTGAATACGGTAGTCTGCCTGCTGGGGATCGGCCTCGTGGCGGCGGTGCTGGGGTCTGTGCTGGCGATGCGGCTCTCGGGCCGCATCAAGCAGGCCCTTCTGGGGTATGAGCCGGACGCCTTTGCCCGGCAGTTCCTCCAGCGGGAGGGAATCCTGGATTCCCTGGAGGAGGGCATCCTCGCCATCGACCGGGAGGGCAACATCATTTTCCTCAATGACTCTGCCGCCAAGATGCTCTCCATGGAGCGGCAGGATGTTTTGGGCAAGCCGCTTCACGAAGTTTATCCCCAGTCCACCCTGGACCGGATTCTCCGAACCGGTCAGTCGGAGTACAATGTGAGCATGCACTCCCTCAAGGACATCCGGGTGTTGGCTGACCGGCTTCCGCTGTATGAGGACGGCGTTTTGTCCGGCGCTGTCAGCATTTTCCGCAACCGCACCGAGGTGACCCGCCTGGCCGATGACCTGACTGGCGTACGGCATATGGTGGACGCTATGCGGGCCTATACCCACGAGTTCATGAACAAGCTCCATGTGATTTTGGGCCTTTTGCAGATCGGCGAGCCGGAGAAGGCCCAGCAGTACATCATGGATACCACCCGCGTCCAGCAGGAGGCGGTAAGCCGGATCATGCACCAGATCGGCGAGCCGTCGGTGGCGGCGCTGCTGGTGGGAAAGACCAGCCGGGCCAATGAATTGGGAATCCAGCTGACGCTGGACCGGGAGAGCGTTTTGAGCGGAGAGGACGTCTGGCTTCCTCCGGACGCCTATGTGACGATTCTGGGGAACCTGATCGAAAATGCCATTGAAGGACTCAATCAGTCTCCCCGTGCCTCCAAGGAGGTTCTGGTCAGTATCCGGGAGAGCGAGGAGAGCTTGCTTTTGTGCGTGGAGGACACCGGCCCCGGAATTCCCACAGATCTGCGCCGGACGCTGTTCCAGCGGGGCACATCCACCAAGGGCCGCAGCCGGGGCACCGGACTTTCTCTGGTCCGGGAGGTGGTGGAGGCCTACCACGGGGAGATCCGGGTGGAGACCGAAAGCGGCGTCGGAACATCCTTTTTTATCAGCTTTCGCCGGGAGGAGAACCCGGCTTCCAAGGAGTAATGCGCGATGTATCGTATTGTGATCGTAGAAGATGATCCCATGGTCTCCCTGCTGGACCGGACCTATGCGGAAAAAGATGCCCGCTTCCAGGTAGTCCAGATGTTTCAAAACGGCCAGGCCGCGCTGGAGTGGCTGACGGAGAATCCGGCGGATCTGGTGATCCTGGATGTGTACATGCCGCTGCTCACCGGGTTTGAACTGCTCCGAACGCTTCGGTCCCGGCAGATCCCGGTGGACGCAATCATGGTCACCGCGGCCAATGATCCGGAAACTGTGGATGCACTGCTGAAAATGGGTGTGGTGGACTATCTGGTCAAGCCGTTTACCTGTGACCGATTCCAGCAGGCGCTGGAGACCTTTTGCCGCCACCGGGCGGCGATGGCGGGGGAGGCCGTGAGCCAGGGAGCGCTGGACCGGCTGTTTTCCCGCGCTGCCCCTGCGGACCAGGGCATCCCCAAGGGACTTCAGGCAAGCACGTTGGAGCGGATTCGGGAGTGCCTGCGCTCCGCCCCCATGGAGGGGGTGGACAGCGAGACCCTTTCTCGGCAGACGAATCTCTCGGTGGTGACAGTCCGCCGCTATGTGAATTACCTAGTGGAGCGGGGCGAGGCGTCCAGCACCATCAACTACGATACCGGCGGACGGCCCTGCCGGCTGTATCGGGCTTTGCACTGAGGGCGGAAAAACTGTTTAGGAGGCAGGTATGGCGACGATCATAGAAGTTACCGATTTATCCAGGCCGGAGCTGGAGCCGTTTGCCCGTTTGACGGAGGCACAGCTGCGGAATCGTCTGGAACCGGAGAAGGGGATTTTTATCGCTGAGAGTCCCAAAGTGATCCAGCGTGCGCTGGATGCCGGATATGAGCCGGTTTCCCTCTTGATGGAGCAGCGCCAGCTGGCCGGACAGGGGAGGGATATCCTTGCCCGCTGCGATGTGCCGGTCTATACCGCCTCCCGGGAGCTGCTGGCGCAGCTGACCGGCTATCCGCT
>FR890866.1:28209-32205 GCA_000436875.1 Oscillibacter sp. CAG:155
CGGTGTGCCGGTGCCCGCCGGGTGGCGGTGCTGGAGGGGATCGTGGATTCCACCAACATCGGCGCCATCTTCCGCTCGGCAGCGGCTTTGAATATGGATGCGGTTCTGGTCACCCCCACCTGCAGTGATCCTCTGTACCGCAGGGCGGTGCGGGTGAGTATGGGGACGGTTTTTCAGGTCCCGTGGACCCGGATCGGAGAGGAGACGTCCCAGTGGCCGGAGCCTGGGCTCCGGCGCCTGCGGAGCCTGGGCTTCCGCACGGCCGCCATGGCGTTGAGTGACAACTCCGTGAGCATTGAAGACCCGCGGCTCCTGGCGGAGGAGCGGCTGGCCATCGTGCTGGGGACGGAGGGGGACGGACTGGCGTCCCGCACCATTGCGGACTGCGACTATACCGTCCGCATCCCTATGGCCCATGAGGTGGATTCTTTGAATGTGGCGGCTGCCAGCGCGGTGGCCTTCTGGCAGCTGCGGGCCCGGTGAGAGCAAAATCGGCTGTGGAAGGCGAAGAAGCTGGGACACCTGTAAATTAAACTGCTGTAATGCAGACTAACTTTATAGAAAAACTGCAAAGCCCCGCCGTGTACCGGAACGGCGGGGTCCTCTCTTGCTATTTTTCCGCCACACTGGTATAATGGCCCACGAAAAGAAGCGGGAGTCCTGCGGCGCTGTGCTGGAAGGCTCCCACACCGTGTTTCCACGGATGCACAAGGAGGAATGAGTCGATGATTACCATGGCACAGAGGCTGGAGGAACTGCGCACCCAGCGGGGACTGAGCCGCCCCGCACTGGCGGCGGCGCTGGGACTGCCCCGGATGTCGGTGGAGAAGTTTGAGACGGGACGGCAGACGCCCTCCCAGGAACAGCAGGCGAAGATGGCGTCCTACTTCGGCGTGTCCCTGTCGTATCTCCGGGGGGAGACCAACGACCCCGCGGACATGGATGACTGGATGGACGGCGCGTTTTTGGAGGAGCCGGCCCCTGCGCCGGCGGCGCCGGTACCCCGGCCCAAGAAGCCCACGGCTGCCGCTGTGGAGCAGGGCAGCATGTTCGACGCATTTTTGAACAGCAAGAAGTTTCAGGAGAGTCTGCGGGCTGCGGTTTTGGATGTGCTGCGCTCTCCAGATGGAAAGGCGCTGCTGGAAAAGGCAGTCCGCCGCCAGATAGACGCCGGAAAGTGATCGCCGGGCCCACCAGTTGGCGCGGCCGTGAAAAAAACGGCCCGGAGACTAGTTCTCCGGGCCGTCGCTCACTGCAGGATCGACTGAATATTGGCGTGAATTTTTTGGGAGAGCACCTGGTAGGCATCCTGCTCCTCCGCCGTCAAGCCGTCCAGACGGGCGGCTTCGTATTCCTGCCGGGCCTGCGCCAGATCCTCCAGCACTGGCTGGGCGGCAGGGGTGAAGAGGAATCGGGTCTGCTTTTCGCCGCTTTCCGGGTCCTTCCGCTCCTCTGTCCGAAGCAGACCCTGAGCGGTGGCTTTTTGCAGCGCCAGGGCAAGTGTACTGCGGGAAAGTCCCGAAAAATCCGCCAGATCCCGGCGTGAGACCTCGGGGCCGCACTCACTGAGATAGAGCAGTGCAATGGCCTCTGACAGTGAGAGGTCGTTTTTCAGCGCGGCGGTTTCCAAATACCGCTCCAGCAGTTTCCGGTCCCGGAAGGTGTCGTGAAGAATGCTCTGGCCCGCCAGGATATCCGGGCTCACCTGCATGCGCTCGTTGCCCAGTTTCTGGGAACCAGGCAGGATCGCGGGGGGCACGGCGCCGTCTCCGGCGGCGTCCAGAAGGAATTTATAGACCTTCAGGCGGCTCTTTTCATACTCCTCTTCATCCAGAACGGTTTTGAAGAAGCGGTTATAGTATTCGAAAACCGTCAGCTTCATCTTGATGGTTTTCGGGATGGTAAGACTCTGGGTGGCCAGGGACCCCTTGGTTTTCACATAGTAGTAAATGGGGATCTGCAGAGCGCAGAAGGTCTCGGCGTGGCGGATATATTCCAGGTTGAACATGAAGTCCTCGCACCAGCTGATCTCCGGGTCCATCCGCAGGTGCCAACGGTCTACGATGCTGCGGCGGTAGAGCTTGTTCCACAAAACGCCGTAGTAGAAATCGGCGGGGTTTTCCATCATGTGGGCGGCGTACTCCTCCCGGGAGAGCACGGTGTCATCGTCGATATCACCCTTGCGGGAGACCCGTTCCCCCACGACCCGGTAAAAGTCGGAGATTACCAGATCGCAGTTGTGCTGCTGGGCGGTTTGCACCAGAAGCGTGGTGGCGTCCGGCGTGATCCAGTCGTCGCTGTCCAGAAACTGGAGATACGTGCCCCGGGCCCGGCCGATTGCCAGATTACGGGTGTCCGAGACGCCGGTGTTGGGCTTGTGAATGGCGGTGACCCGGGGGTCCTGGGCAGCGTAGGCGTCGCAGATGGCTCCGGAGCCGTCCTGGCTGCCGTCATTGACCAGAATCAATTCAAAGTCACGGTAATCCTGATTTAAGATGCTGTCCACGCAGCGGCGCAAAGTGGCTTCCGCGTTGTAGACAGGGACGATGATGCTGACGGTGGGCTGCATAGCGAGACTCCTTTTGAAAATTTGACGAATATGCCCCTATTATAGCAGGGCCGCCGGCAATTTGGTAGCGGGCGTGAAAAATTTCTCGTCCGGCAGGCGGAACCCGGACGGGAGGAGGTGCGGACATGATCGTGATTACGTGTGTGGATCAGAAAAACGGCCTGGCTTTCAATGGTCGGCGTCAAAGCCGGGATCGGATGGTGGCTGCGGATATCCTGCGTGAGAGTGCCGGGCGGCGGCTGTGGATGACACCGGAATCCCGGCGGCTGTTTCCCGCGGAGGCGGAGATCTCCGTGGTCCCGGATTGCCTGGACCGTGCCGGGGCGGGGGAGATGTGCTTTGCGGAGGGCCGGCTTCTTGGCCCCTGGGCGGACCGGATGGAGGGAATGATTTTGTACCGCTGGGACCGGGTCTACCCAGCGGATCTGCATCTGGATGTGGTGCCGGCGCCGCCGGCATGGCATCTGGTGTCTGCGGGAGAGGTGAAGGGCTTCTCCCATCAAAAAATTGAAAAGGAAGTCTATGTGCGATGATGAAATCCATACGAACCTGCCTGCTGCCGCTGCTGCTCTGCTGCCTGGTGCTGACCGGCTGTCAGGGAGCGGAGGCGCAGCCCCTCTCGTTTTCTCTGGACGATGTGCCGGCTTACTCCGGGGAGCCCTACGTGGTCCTGGACGACAATGAGCCCGCCTTTTCTCAGGAGGACCGGACGTCTACCACGTCCTTTGAATCCTACAGCCCTCTGGATGCCCTGGGCCGCTGCGGCACGGCGTATGCCAATGTGGGCACGGACCTGATGCCCACGGAGGACCGGGGAGAGATCGGCCAGGTGAAGCCCACCGGCTGGCACACGGTCAAATACGACTGCGTGGACGGAAAGTATCTCTACAACCGCTGCCACCTGATCGGCTATCAGCTGACAGGGGAGAACGCCAACGAGGAAAATCTCATCACCGGAACCCGCTACCTCAACGTGGACGGCATGCTGCCATTTGAGAATCTGGTGGCGGACTATGTGCAGGAGACGGACAACCACGTGCTCTACCGGGTGACGCCGGTGTTTGAGGGCGACAATCTGGTGGCCAGCGGCGTCCAGATGGAGGGCTGGTCTGTGGAGGACGAGGGCGATGGTGTGTGCTTCAATGTCTACGTTTACAATGTCCAGCCCGGCGTGACCATCGACTATGCCACCGGTGAGAGTACCTTGGCATCGGATGCTCCGGAGACCGGCACCGCAACAGACACGGAGACCACCACTGGCGAGGATACCGCACCGGAGACGGAGACTGCGGAGACGACCTACATCCTCAACACCAGCTCCCACAAATTCCATCTGCCGGACTGCCCCAGCGTCTCCAGCATGAAAGAGGCAAACAAATCCACCTACACCGGCAGCCGGGAGGACCTGATTGCCCAGGGATATGAAC
>FR890867.1 GCA_000436875.1 Oscillibacter sp. CAG:155
CTCTGGACAAAGGCCGTGGTCATCTCCGTTCCCAGATCGTCCAGGATCAGCAGATCACAGCTCAGCACCCGCTCCACATCGGTGGACGCTCCGTCCCCCTCTTCCCGGCCGAATTTCTGGGCCTCAAACCGCTGAAAAATACGGCCGGCGGGATCGTATACCACGGACCAGCCGTCCCCGCTCGCCACCCGGGGCAGGCCAGCCGTCCCCGCTGACCACCCGGGCAATGGCGGCGGAGAGGAAGGTCTTGCCCAGCCCCGGGTCTCCCGTCAGCAGCAGGCTGCCGCTTTCCTGGGAAAAGGTCTCCGCATAGCTGCGGCAGATCTCCAGGATTTGGGCCATGTTCTTCCGGGGCGAGATGCCCAGCATCGGGTCGTACGCATCGGAGTACCAATTGAGCGAAAAGGTCTCAAAGCTCTGCCCGCCCAGATCCAGCATCCTGCTGAGCTCCTTCTGCTGCTCCCGGGCGTAGTATTTGCGCAGACACCGGCACACCTGTCCGCCCCGATAGCCGGAGTCGCCGCACAGCGGACAGGCGGGCCGCTCCTCCAATGCGTCCTCCGGCAGGCCCATCTGGGCCAGCAGGCGGCGCTTTTCCTCCTGAAGCCCCAGATTCTCCTCCTTGAGCACCTCCACCGCCGGCAGCGGGTCGGTGCCCCGGCGCAGGGCAGAGGCGATGATGCGGCTCATGGTGGAGCGCAGCTCCCCCTCGATCTCCCGCAGGCGGGGCTGGCGGAGGAAGATGGCCTCCCGCCGGGACTGAAAACGATCCTGGCGCTGCTGGCGGTCCTCTTCAAATTTCTGATAGGCCCGGCGCAGAATCCTTCCATCATAGGCCATCCGTTACACCCCCTTGTCCCGCTGCTGGATGTACTTGCGCATCCAGCTCTTGTCCTCTCCGGCGGACGCGGCGGGCTCACGCCGGGACTGGGGCCGGTCGCCCTGCTGGATCTCCTCCGGCGTGTGGAGCCCCGCCTCGTGCCAGCGCTTGAGGATGCCGTTGCAGTAGGGCCAGCGCATCTCGTGGCACTTGAGCACGGTCTTGTCGTAGGCCAAGGCCACCGCCTCCGGCTGGAATCCCATCTCCTGCCAGGCGTTGAGGTACTTCTCCTCCGAGGGGGAGGGCTTGCGCTCCCCCATCTGCAGCGCCCGCATGTAAGCCGGCAGCATTCCCTGCCGCTGGGCGTACTTTTTCAGGTAGTCCGCCGCCGCGGCCTGGGTGTCGATGCCCATCCGGGCCCAGGCGTAGCCTTCTTTCTCAATCTGCTTCATGCCGGGCCGGCGGCCGGGGCCGTAGCGCCGCTCCACCCGCTCAGCACAGTGGCACACCAAAAGATAGATCACATCCGCGGGAAGACCCAGATAGTCGTTGAGTCCCAGCAGTACCCCCACATCCGGCGTGGTCAGCCGCTTGCCCAGCTTCTTCTCCACCTCCGCCGTCAGCGTCCGGAACTCGTCGCTGCGCTCCAGCCGCTCCGCCACATCGGCGCGCTGATACACCGGCCGCTCGTCCGCCGGGGCCGGGGGCGTCTCCAGGGGGGCCACCAGCCCCAGTTCCCGCAGCGTACTCTCCGCCGTCTCGATCCGCAACCGGTCCCACCGCAGCTCTCCCGCCAGAGACCGGGGCTGCACGGTGCCATGGTGCCGGAGAAGGGCCAGGTACAGCAGCGCCGCGTCTCCGTCACCCTTTTCCAGCAGCCGCCGGACGGCCTGGGCGGTCAGCGTTACGCTCTCGTCCTGGGTATGAATCAAAATGCTGCCCACGGTTCCTCCTCCTCTCGTTCAAGTCCCTCCTATTCTACACGAATTTTTGAGGCGCGACAAGTCCCGGCGGGAAAAAGGAGACGGAACGGGGTTTGTGAATTTTTTCAAAATCAGCGGAATTTTTCTGGCGGCGGGGACCGTCCTATGGTATACTGTACGCTGAGATAATGGGTGGGGTATACCCTGCCGGAAAATAGGAGGACTTTTTATGGCGAACCGCGTGGTTATCAACATCTGCGGGGAGGACTATACCTTTGTGGCAGAGGAGTCCGCCGCCTATATGGAAAAAGTGGGCGCCTACGTCAGCGGGAAAATGCAGGAGGTGCTGGATGGTGCCAAGGTGGGCCGCACGGACGCCGCCGTTCTCACCGCCGTCAACATCACGGACGAGCTCTTCAAGGCCCAGTCCGCCTCCGAGCAGCTGCGGGGCCAGATCAAAGGCTATCTGGACGAGGCCGGCAAGGCCCAGAATCAGGTCAGTGAGCTCAAGCGTGAGGTGTTCCGTCTCCAGCAGAAGCTGGAACACCTGCAAAAAAGCGAGAAGCAGGGATGAAGCCGGAACTGCTCTCCCCCGCCGGGTCCCCGGAGTCCCTCCGGGCGGCGGTGCAAAACGGCGCAGGAGCCGTGTATCTGGGCTGGGGCGAATTCAATGCCCGCCGGGGCGCCAAGAATTTTTCCGACGAGGAATTCGCCCAGGCGCTGCGCTACTGCCATGAACGGGACACCCGGGTGTTTCTCACCCTCAATACGCTGGTCTCGGACCGGGAGCTGCCGGCGGCGCTGGAGACCGCCAGAGCTGCCTGCCGGCTGGGCGTGGACGCCATTTTGGTGCAGGACTGGGGCCTTTTCGACCTGCTGCGCCGGTGCCTGCCGGACCAGCCCCTCCACGCCAGCACCCAGATGAGTGTCTTTACTTCCGGCGGCGCGGTGGAACTGGCTCAGGACGGCTGCGAGCGAGTGGTCATCGCCCGGGAGTGCTCCAAAGAGGACTCCGCCGCCATCTGCCATAACTGCCCGGTGGAAGTGGAGGTCTTTGTCCACGGCGCTTTGTGC
>FR890868.1 GCA_000436875.1 Oscillibacter sp. CAG:155
GAGGGAGCCTTTTTGCTGATGGGGCTTGCCGGCTGTTCCCTCTATTTCTACACGGAAAATACCGCCCTCACCCACACGCTGGCCGCAAATGTCAGCATCATTGTGGCGGCAGCTCCCATCTTCACCGCCATTTTGGCCCACTTTGCCGGGGAGGAACGCTTCTCCCGCCGGACACTGCTGGGATTTCTCATCGCCTTTACCGGAGTGATCCTGGTGGTCTTCAACGGTGCCTTCGTTTTAAAGCTGGACCCCCGGGGCGATCTGCTGGCACTGGGAGCCGCCGCCTGCTGGGCGGTGTACTCCGTGCTGCTGCGGCGGATGGGCGGACAGCACGACCCCCTTCTGGTGACCCGGCGGACACTGTTCTGGGGAACCGTCACCGCGGTGCCCATCGTACTGCTGGAGGGTGCCCCCTTCCCTGCCGCACCACTGGCCACGCCGGCTATTGCCGGGAATCTCCTGTTTCTGGGACTCATCGGCAGCGGACTTTGCTATGTGCTCTGGAACCGGACTGTCCGGCTGTTAGGAGTGGTCTCCGCCAACAATTTCATCTACCTCATTCCCTTCGTCACCATCGTGGCAGCAGCCCTCTTTCTGGAGGAGGCCATCTCTCCCATTGCGATTCTGGGCGCCGCCCTCATCACCGCAGGCGTTGTGGTGACCCAGCGGGAGACGCCGCTGTTCCGCCGCCCTGCCGGCTGTCGGTCTCACTGAGGAGGTATCAAAATGGACAACCTGATTCTCTCATTTACCGTGGTCTTTCCCCTGTTCGCCCAGCTGGTGCTGGGCTATGGACTCAAGCGCATCAAGCTGCTGGACGATCACACGCTGAGCGTCTGCAACAAGCTGGTGTTTCGGGTATTTTTGCCCTGTCTGCTGTTTTTGAATGTCTACCGGGCAAACCTTGCCCAGGTGTTCAACGCCCGGCTGCTGGCCTGGGCGGCGGCTGTCATTCTGGTGTGCTTCTGCGCGCTAATGGTCCTGGTTCCTCTGTTTGAGAAGAACCCAAAAAAGAGGGGCGTTCTGGTGCAGGGCATCTTCCGCAGCAACTTCGCCCTTTTCGGCGTGCCGGTGGCCGTCTCCCTCTTCGGCCAGGAGAACAGCGGCGTGGCCTCCATTTTGACGGTGGTGGTCATCCCTATGTTCAACATGCTCTCCGTGGTGGCACTGGAGGTCTTCCGGGGCGGCAAGCCCAACGCCCGGCGGATGCTGCTGGGTATTGCGAAAAATCCGCTCATCCTCGCCACGCTGACAGGTCTGGTGTTTTTGCTGCTGGATCTGTCGCTGCCTCAGGTGATCGTGGATGCTCTGGACGACATCTCCCAGGTGGCGACGCCCCTGTCTCTGGTGGTCCTGGGCGGGTCCTTCGAGTTCTCCAAGCTGCGGGGCAGCCTGCGGGAGATGACCGTGGGCATTCTGGGACGGCTGGTGCTGGTCCCCGCCGTATTCCTTCCGCTTTTTGCTTTTCTCGGCTTCCGGGGCGCGGAGATGGGCGCCGCACTGGTCATGCTGGCATCTCCCACGGCGGTCTCCTCCTTTCCAATGGCCATTGAGATGGACGCCGACGGCACCCTGGCCGGGCAGATCGTGGTAGGCACGACTCTCTTTTGCATCGTGACGCTGTTCTTCTGGATTTTCCTTCTGAAGGAACTGGGCTGGATGTGATAAAAGGCCCCTCCGCCGAAACGGAGGGGCCTTTTTGCATCGCCTTCCCATCAGCCGGCAGACGTCAGCTTCAATCCTACAATGCCGGTCAGCAACAGCGCGGCGAAAAACATCCGGGCCGCTGTGGCCGGCTCCTGAAAGACCAGGATCCCCACCGCCACAGAGCCCAGCGCACCGATGCCCGTCCAGATGGCATAGGATGTCCCCAGCGGCAGTGTCTTGAGCGCCTGGGAAAGGAAGAGGAAACTGGCCAGCATCCCCACGATCGTCAATGCGGACCAGCCCAGCCTGGAAAACCCCTCCGAGAGCTTCAGCGCCGTGGACCAAACCACTTCCAGACACCCCGCCAGAATCAAACATCCCCATGCCATAAAAATGTACCTCCTCTGAAACAGAAAAAGGCGCTTGCTCCACGCATCTTCGAGGCCTGCCGGTGCATGGGACAAACGCCTTTCATCCACCCGGCGGCGGATGAACCGTATGATGTATGCTCTTGTCATGCCGGAAAAGCTGCCGGGTACTCCTGCCCTTATACCGCCTTCCACCGAAGACCCAGTGTATAGCCCCAATGAAAGGTCCATACCAGGGACAGCAAAAACAAATTCAGCAATCCGTACCCAAACAACACCCCGGTGACAAAACGCCTCCTGTTTTTGCTTTCGTAGGCGGTGCACAGCTGCACCAGGCCGTCAGCTACCAATGGGAGCAGCAGCACGGCGGAAACAATCGCGCCCGGATGCCAGAGCGCATAAGTCGCTGCCGACGCAAGCAGCCCCACAAGCTCTCCTGTACAGCGGGCGCAGATGGGAAAGGGCTGCCCATGATAGTGAAACGAGCGCTCCGGCCGGCAGTGACAGCCAAAGACGATGGGCAGCCACCGATACAGCCACACCTTCACCTTAGTACATCGCAACGCCCACACCAATCACCGCTGCAAACACGTAGCAGAGTACATACAGGATCACCGACACCAGTGCGCCGATGCCCGCCGCCTTGCTGGTGTTGGGCTTGGTATCCCGCCAGACCAGAAACAGAACCAGTCCCACGATCGGGATGCAGCATCCCAGCAGTCCCCACAAGAAACCTCCGTCATCGTTTGTGGTCTGCGGGGCGTTGTTCTGGACCGTTCCGCACTCCGGGCACACATTTGCCCCGTCGTCGATTCTCGCGCCGCAATGTCTGCAATATGCCATGTACTCCGCCTCCTTTTTTGTTCTTCTCTTCTCTCACTCCCGGCGCTCCGGGATACCCTTATTCTAGGAGACGGAGCCTTTCCTGTCAACCTTCTTCCGGCGTTTTCCGCCCGGCTTTCCCTTCTTTTCACAAAAAGGCCGCCGTTTTGAAAACGGCGGCCTTTTCAAGGGCTTGATTTACTTCTTGCTCAGAGCCTCGTCGATGGCCTTGGCGGCAGTCTTGCCGGCGCCCATGGCCAGAATGACGGTGGCAGCACCGGTGACGGCATCGCCGCCGGCGTAGACGTTGGCCCGGGACGTGAGACCGTCCTCATTGACCACGATGCCGCCCTTCTTGTTGATCTCCAGACCTTCGGTGGTGGACTTGATCAAGGGGTTGGGGCTGGTGCCCAGTGCCATGATGACGCAGTCCACGTCGATCTCGAATTCGCTGCCGGGGATCTCAATGGGACGGCGGCGGCCGGAGGCATCCGGCTCACCCAGCTCCATCTTGATGCAGCGGATCTTGTTGACGTCGTCGTTCTCATCGGCCAGGATCTCCACCGGGTTGTTGAGGGTCTTGAAGATGATGCCCTCTTCCTCGGCGTGCTCCACCTCTTCCTTACGGGCAGGGAGCTCCTCCATGCCGCGGCGGTAGACAATGTAGACCTCGGCGCCCAGCCGCTTTGCGCAGCGGGCGGCGTCCATGGCCACGTTGCCGCCGCCCACAACCGCCACGCGCTTGGGGTGGATGATGGGGGTGTCGGAATCGGGCTTGTAGGCCTTCATCAGGTTGATCCGGGTCAGGAACTCGTTGGCAGACAGAACGCCCTTGTAGTTGACGCCGGGGATGTTCATGAACATGGGCAGACCAGCGCCGGAACCGATGAACACGGCCTCAAAGCCCATCTCGTTTTGCAGCTCGTCGATGGAGACGGTGCGGCCGATGACGGTGTCGGTGGCGATAGTGACGCCCAGAGCCTTCAGGCCGTCCACTTCCTTCTGGACGATGGCCTTGGGCAGACGGAACTCGGGGATGCCGTAAACCAGCACGCCGCCGGCCAGGTGCAGCGCCTCAAACACGGTGACCTCGTATCCCTTCCGGGCCAGGTCGCCGGCGCAGGTCAGGCCTGCGGGGCCGGAGCCGATGACCGCCACCTTGTGGCCGTTGGAAGCGGGCTTTTCCGGTGCGGCAGTGCAGTGGGCGTTGTGCCAGTCGGCCACGAACCGCTCCAGACGGCCGATGCCCACGGGCTCGCCCTTCTTGCCCCGGACACAGTACTTCTCGCACTGGCTCTCCTGGGGGCAGACGCGGCCGCACACGGCGGGCAGGGCGCTGGTGGCAGAGATGATCTGATAGGCCTCTTCAAAGTTGCCCTTGGCCACCTCGGCGATGAACTCGGGGATATGTACCATAACGGGGCAGCCGCCCATGCAGGGCTTGTTCTTGCAGTTCAGGCAGCGCTGGGCCTCATCCAGAGCCTGCTCTTCCGTGTAGCCCAGTGCCACTTCCTCAAAGTTCTTGTTGCGGACGTTGGGGTCCTGAGAGGGCATGGGATTTTTCGTTAAAGACATATTGGCCATGGTTATTCGGCCTCCTTCTTGAACAGGTTGCAGGTCTCCTCGTACTTGTGGGCCTCATATTCCCGGTACATCTGGTTGCGCTTGACCGCCAGATCCCAGTCCACTTTGTGGCCGTCAAAGTCGGGGCCGTCCACGCAGGCGAACTTCATCTCGCCGCCCACGCTCAGACGGCAGCCGCCGCACATGCCGGTGCCATCGATCATGATGGGGCTCATGGAGACGGTGGTGGGGATGCCGTAGGGCTCCGTGGTCTTGGAGACGAACTTCATCATGACCATGGGACCGATGGCAAAGACCTCGTCATACTGGTTGCCGGCCTCGATCAGCTCCTTGAGAGCGTCGGTGACCAGGCCCTTCTGGCCATAGGAGCCGTCGTCGGTGCAGACCTTCAGGACACTGCTGGCCTTTCGGAACTCGTCCTCCAGGATCACCAGGTCCTTGTTCTTAAAGCCGATGACCGCATGGACCTCGGCGCCGCAGTCGTGGAACTTCTTCAAAACCGGGTATGCAATGGCGCAGCCGACGCCGCCGCCCACCACGCAGACTTTCTTCTTTCCCTCGGTCTCCGTGGCCTTGCCCAGAGGACCGACAAAGTCCTGCAGGCAGTCACCCTCGTTGAGATGGCTGAGCTTCTCAGTAGTGGCGCCCACGGTCTGGACAATGATGGTAACAGTGCCCTTTTCAGGGTCATAGTTGTTGATCGTTATGGGGATGCGCTCGCCTTGCTCGTCCACCCGCAGGATGATAAACTGGCCGGGCTGGGCCTTCTTGGCGATCAGGGGTGCTTCGATCTCATACAGAGTGACTGTGGGCCGGAGCGCCTCTTTTCTCACGATACGATACATACTGTTCCTTCTTTCCCGAATGATCGAATGATTGTTTTCTATCGGACCTGTATCCTTCGGCGTGACACATTGTTGATATTTTAACACGCTCAGGATGCCCCGTCAATGTGTTTTCTCCGTCAGACTGCCAAATTTTTAACGCACTTTTTGGAAGTTTTGTGAAGCTGAAATTGCTCAGCTGCCGCAGAGGGTAAACTGCCGTCCCTCCGAGCGGAGAACCCCTTCTTCCCGCAGCCGCTTGAGCTCCCGCATCATGGCGCTGCGGTCAGTGGCGATATAGTCGGCCAGCGTGCTGAGGGAAAACGGCAGTGTAAAGGTCTCCGCCCCCGCTTTGTCCGCCAGCTGGCGGAAATAGCACAGCAGCTTTTCCCGGATGGATCTCCGGGAGAGCACGTCCACCCGCTCGGAGAGTGCCTGGGCCTTGTCGCTCATCAGCCGCAGCATATTCTGCACCAGAAGGCTGTGGTGGGTACAGGCCCGCTCACAGCGCTTGAGGATGTGGGGGTAGTCGATAAAGAGCACGTCGCAGGGTGTGCGGCAGATGACCTCCAGACTATCGCCGTTCGAGGTGGCAAAGGCTAGGGTCCGCCCAAAGACGCCGCCGGCACCCAGCTCCTCCATCACTGTGGAAACGCCCTCCTCGTCGATCCGGATCAGCGAAGCGCTCCCCCGCTCCACGATTCCCACCGCGTTGTTGGTGGGCATCGTAAAATCGTAAATCAGCTCATCCGGCCGGAAAGACTTCTGGACCGCCTGAAAACAGTGCAGCATCGCACAGTAGCTCTCATAGGAGATTCCCTGAAACAGAGGGCTTTTTTCCAGCTCCTCTCTGGTCAGCATCGTGACCGTCCCCCTTTCTGAAATGTTGCATATGTCACGTGCTATTAGCATAGCAGGCCTACCCTCAAATGTAAAGAGGTTGGCGTGGCAAACTTCATAAATTATTCACCAATTTTCCGGGCACTTCCTGTATACTATATCCAGAAGGCCGGAGAGGCCAAATACGGGCGGTCATCCGCTTGAAGAAATGAGGCAACGATGTGAATATTGCGTATTTTCTGCTCCCCAAAAGCAACGTCGCCTATCTGTATGATGACTACACTTTTCGTCAGGGCCTGGAAAAAATGCGCTACCACGGTTACACCGCTATCCCTGTGATCACCCGCAACGGAACCTACGTAGGCACCGTCAGCGAAGGAGACTTCCTCTGGCAACTCCTCTCCGATGAGACCAAGCAGCAAAAGGCTCTTTCCATGAAGGACATGGAACATCTTCGTATCCGCGACATTCTCAGAGGCAACCATTATCCCCCCGTCCGCATCACTGTCAGTATGGAAGAACTGGTGCAAAGCGCCATGAACCAAAACTTCATTCCCGTGGTGGACGATCTGGGCAATTTTACCGGCATCGTCACCCGCAAAGACATCATCCGGTATTACGCCGGCAAGCAGCAGGCGCTGGTGCAGCCGCCTCTGCGGAAAATCGTATGACCTTTAAAAACCTCTACATCAGCATTTGATTTCTCTGGCGGCAGGGCGTTTGCCCTGCCGCCTTTTTCTGCGCTGTTCTTTCTTTTTCGGGAGGCAGAGCCGGATTCACAGCTCCACACTGGCACCGGCCCGCAGAAAGTACAGTTCCCTGCGCACCACCGGCCGCTCCAGCACCCGCTCCAGCGCCCGGCTGTATGCCTCCAGCTGAGGACGGTACTGCTCCGCCCGGCGGCGGACCTCCGCGTCTGTCAGCACCCGGTCGGTCTTGAAGTCCACTACCGTGATCCCCTCTTCCGTCTCAAAGCAGCAGTCCACCACGCCCTGGAGCAGGATGGACTCCCCCGCCGCGGCGTCCGGGTCGTAGTCCCGGGCGTCCATCAAAAGGGTGAAAGGATACTCACGCCGGACATTTTGGCCGTGCCGGATCTCCTCCGCCAGCGGCGAACGAAGGAACCGCTCCAGCGCCTCCTGGTCCACCGCCGCGGCCTGTTCGTCTGTCAGCAGTCCCCGCAGACGCAGGGATTCCACCTGGCCCGCCACATCCACATTGGAAAAGTCCAGATACTGGAGCACCAGATGGGTGGCGGTCCCCTGTTCCGCCGCTGTCAGGCCCTGGCGTTCCTGCCGGAACCGGGGCTGGGAGAGGGGCCGGAGGTAGGGAGTATGTCGGGCGTTTTGGGAAATTTCCTCATCCAGCGGCCGGCCCTTGAGCTGGGTGGCCGTCACCTTGGCGGGCAGCAGCGTCTCCCGCTGGTAGGGATAGACAAATTCCAGCAGTGCCGGGTCGAAGGTCTCTGTCCCCTTGTCCGTTTCCAAAGACGCCGCTGGACGGGGCCGGGTCCGGAACTCCTCACTGTCGTGGCAGAACACCTGCCAGGGGGCAGTGTCGCCCTCATAGAGCCGCTCCAGCTCCACGCCCGC
>FR890869.1 GCA_000436875.1 Oscillibacter sp. CAG:155
CCTCCGGTGGTTTCCTCCCACTCCCGGGCAAACCAGTCCCGGATCGTCCCTGGTGCCCCCACTGCGGCCAGGGCCGTCCCCGCCAGCAGCACCAGCACCGCCGCGGCCGCCACCGCGGCCTTGGGCAGCCTGCGCCGTGACGGTTTCCGCTCTCTTGTTGTCATATGTGCGACCTCCTCTCGCAGACGACTGGAGGCACGCACCTCGTCAAACATCTCCCGATACTGCTCTTCCATGGTTCACGCCTCCAATTCCTCTTTCAGCTTCGCCCGAGCCCGAGCCAGCCGGGTCTGGACGGTGGAGGGCTTCAAATCCAGCAGCTCCCCCACTTCCTTGACGGAATACCCCTCGTAGTAATAGAGATACAGCGGCAGACGGTATTTACCCGGCAGCGCCAGCACAGCCCGAAACAACTCCTGCCGCTCCGGCGTGGAAAAGGACGGTTCCCGGCAGCTCTCCAGGGGTACCATGCGGCGGTGCCAGGGGCTGCGGGAGATGTCCTTGCAGACATTCAGCGTCACCCGCACCAGAAAGTAGCGCAGGTGATCGTCCCCGTCAAAGTTCCGGTCCGCCTGCCACAGCCGGAGCATCGCCTCCTGGGCGGCGTCCTCCGCGTCGGCAGGATGACGGAAGTAGTTCAGGGCGATGCGGTAGACCATGTCCAGGTACCGCTCCGCAGCAGCAGTGAATTCCCGTTCTGTCAGCATCAATCTTCTCTCCTTGAAACGCGTTTCACCAGAAATACGAGGAAAGAGGTACAAATATCCCATTGAAGAGAAAAAAATTCCCTGTCCGGTTGGACAGGGAATTTTTCAAAAGGCAACGTGATACTGTCCCTCTCAATCCTCGCCCACTTGTCCGCCCAATCCTGACCATGTGAGCGCTGCCTGAGAGGGGGTATCCTGAAGCTCTAAAATACCCCGGAAAATAAAAAAATGGAGACCAAAAGGGTTTTCTTGGTCCCTTTGTCTCCAAAAAAATAAGGAGCCCAGGGCAATCATTACGATTACCTTGGACTCC
>FR890870.1 GCA_000436875.1 Oscillibacter sp. CAG:155
AGAAGACAAAGGGTCACCTGATTTTTTTGTTTTTTTGATTGATACATCATATTGTCTGCAACTTTGAACAGTTTTTTTGCGGTTCCGCTTCCATATGCCCCACCTATGCTTACAGACATATGTAGTTCGGGATGTCCATCAATTATCAGACTATCAACAGAATGCCTGATCCTCTCCAGTTTTTTCTCAAATATCTCTTGGGGTATACTGAAAAAGATGATTACAAATTCATCGCCGCCATAACGGATAACTACATCTGTTTTTCGCACACAGGATAAAACGGTTTGTGCAATGCTCTGCAATACAATATCGCCAACATCGTGGCCATAATTATCATTGATGTGCTTAAAATTATCTACATCTATTACGACCATTGCCTGAATATCATCTGCGCCTTGAAAATGCTCGTCATAATAGCGGCGATTGTAAATACTGGTTAAGGAATCAATATATAATAATTGCAGTTGCTGCTGTTTGCGAGACAAGACGGTGTGTTTTTCATAGGAAAACAACCTGTCGTAATCTACTTCATTTCTTATATCTTGAATGCTTTTCGTCTCCTGTTCAGAAGAGGTATCCATAAACTCACTTTCAAGTGTCTCAGTAATTTCTTGTAGACACAGTAAAAGTGTAGGATTAAATGCACCACATTGTCCTTCTAAAATCATTTTCAAAGCTTCTCCATGTGAATAAGCTTTCTTATAGCAGCGCTCACTGGTCAAGGCATCATATACATCGGCCAGCGCAACTACCTGAGCGGCAATGGGAATTTCTTCTCCCTTTAATCCGTCCGGATAACCATTGCCATCATACCTTTCGTGGTGCCATCGGCAGATCTCAGAAGCCACTTTAATAAGCGGATTTTCGCGCTGCTCTATGGACAGGTCTAATAGCATGTTAGCACCGATCACTGAGTGCGTTTTTATCACTTCAAATTCCTCTGCCGTAAGTCGGCTGGGTTTATTTAATATTGCATCTGAAATTGAGATTTTCCCAATATCGTGCAGCGCAGAAGCAGTGCTGATCAAAGAAATATCTGCTTTAGACAAAGGATATTGATCTGTCAGCTGAACCAACTGCTTCAGCAAATATTTTGTAATTGTATTTACATGCAGGATATGTAGGCCGCTCTCTCCATTACGGAATTCCACAATATGAGACAGAATTGAGATCATCAGCTTACTATTCTTTTCCTGCTCGTGAAATTGTTCTGCAATAATTTTTTCAAGGCGCTGCTGCCTTGCGTATAAAAACATCGTATTAGAAATTCGACGCTGGACAATGGTTGAATCAAAAGGTCGGCTGATATAGTCAAAAGCCCCTAAATCATAGGCCCTCTTTATATTAGCAGGAGTGTCATCAGCAGAAATCATAATAACAGCGAAGGTGTCATTCCAATGGTATTTGTTTATGTAAGCTAATACTTCAAATCCGTCCATTTCAGGCATCATAATGTCCAGAAGCAAAAGGGAGAAATCTGCTCTTTGCTTTGAAAGGAGAGAAATTGCTTCCACACCATTCTCAGCCTCTACCACATCATAGTGCCCTTCCAAAATATCTACCAAAAGAGCTCGATTCATCTCTGAATCGTCCACAATTAAAATTTTTTGTTTATCCATGATACTTAAACTCTTTCCTAATAATTTTGCATTTTTATTTTAAATGTTATCCTAACATACTGGCAATATCTATATTGGTAAGGTGTGCAAATAGGTAAGCGTTTTTTTATACTGACAAAATAGGTTCACCATGATATAATCAAGCAGATAGGAGGCAAGTTATGAAACCACAAGAGACAAAATTTGAATTTGTATATAATGAAATTAAGCAGTGTATTTTAGATGGACAGATACCTCATGGAAATGCCTTGCCATCTTCAAGGATGTATTGCGACCAATTCCATGTTAGCAGATATACGATTAACCGTGTTTTCGAAGCATTGAGGGCGGAAGGACTGGTTGATATTCAGCCTCGCCTTGCGCCGATTGTTATTTCAACAAAAGATACCTGTAATTCATCAAGCACTGTTTTTGAGATTCTAAAACAAAAGGATTGTATTTTACAG
>FR890871.1 GCA_000436875.1 Oscillibacter sp. CAG:155
CGTAGTCCACGCCGTCCTGCTTGGAGTAGGCGGGAGTCTCCCGGTCGTCGGGGCCAAAGACCTTTTCGCAGAACTTGCCGTACAGTGCGGCGCCTACGAACAAGATGACTAGGCCGATAACAAATGTTGTCATACACACACTCTCCTTTTCTGGTCCGAATAGGACCAAATCTAAATTATACGATAGCAGATTTTAAGGCGAAATGCTGTTAAAAGATAGGACACAAACGTTTAGAATATGCTATGATTTTAAGAAATCGCATAAAAATATTATCAACTAATCCTTTACTTTTGAAAAAAAGCAGGGTCCTGTCAATAGACGGGACCCTGCCTTTTCCAAAGCCGTAAGATTGCTCAGCAAATTGAGAGTACAGATATGTAGGGATCAGTCGCCTTCTGCCATGCGGTAACCGACACCGACTTCCGTAAACAGATATTCCGGCTCTGCAGGATTTTTTTCAATTTTGCGGCGGATATTGGCCATATTCACCCGGAGAATCTGATTGTCCCCGCTGGCACGGGGTCCCCAAAGCTCTTTAATCAGAAAATCATAAGTCAGAACTTTACCAGCGTATTTTCCCAGAAGGGCCACAATCCGAAATTCGCTGAGGGTCAAATGGACATTTTCTCCCCGGACCAAGACCTGATGTTTGTTATAGTCAATGGTCAGTTCGCCCACGGTATACGTCCCCGTTCGGGCAATTTCATCATTTCCAGAGGCAGTGCGGGTGTGCCGGATCGCAGTGCGGACCCGGGCCAGCAGTTCATCTGTGCCAAAGGGCTTGGTCAGATAGTCGTCTGCGCCCAAGTCCAGCGCATCCACCTTGTCCTGCTCGTGAGAGCGGGCGGAGACCACGACCACCGGCAGGCTGGACCAGCTGCGAATGCTGCGGAGGATCTCCATGCCGTCCATATCGGGAAGCCCCAGATCCAAAATCACAAGGTCCGGACAATGCGAGGAAATGATTGACAGCGCCTCTGCACCGGAACGGGCCTGGATCGCCTCATAACCATGGGAATTCAATACGGTGGAGATAAAATGCGAGATGCTTTTCTCATCTTCCACAACCAGAATTTTTTCACGGATGTTCATCAAATTCCTCCTCAGAAAGGGGCAGGCGGAAAGTAAATTCTACCCCCACATCAAGATTTTTCGCTTCCATTGTGCCGCCGTGAGCACCGACAATCGCCATGCAGACGGACAGGCCAAGGCCCATGTTCCGCTTGCCGTCTCCAGGGGCGGTATCACTGTGTTTGATGGTTCCATCAAAAAGCGTGGGCAATTCCCGGGCGGGAATATGCTGTCCGTCGTTCCAAACGGAAAAACAGGCAAATGCTCCCTCTTTTTGAACGGACACCCGGACCTGCGTCGTGGTCTCACCATGGATGGCAGCATTTTCCATCAGATTTGACAAAACCTGCTCAATTAAAATGGGGTCCATGGGGACAAGCAGCAGCGTGTCCGGCGCTTCTACCGTAACCTTGATCTGCTGGAACCGTTTGCGGAACTTGCGCACGGCTTCTCCCAGTACCTCTTCCGCGGCTTCCGGTTCTTTGGTGATCTGAGCAGTTTGAGTGTCGCTGATACGAGTGATGGAGAGCAGGTTCTCCACGACACGGATCAGCCACTGGGCCTCGTCATGGGCATCTTCCAGCAGCTCTCGCTGTTCGTCCTGGGTAAGCCCCGGGTTTTCCAGAATGGTGGAGGTGGCCCCCATGATTGAGGTCAGGGGTGTGCGGATGTCATGGGAGACGGAGCGAAGCAGATTGGCCCGCATTTTCTCCTTTTCATTTTCCACCCGCAGCTGCTCCTGCTGTTTGGCCTGTGTTGTCAGAGTGCTGGTGATGACGGAGACCATGAGAAGGGTCAGGAAAGTCAGCGGGTAACCGGTGATCTTAAAATTAAAGGCCCAATAGGGATATGTAAAAATAAAGTTCACACCGATGACACCCAACACGGAAGCAATCAGGCCGAAGAGGTACCCATCGGTGAACCGGGAAATCAAAAGCACTGCCAAGACAAAGATGGGGGAAGCAAAACCATCCCGGCTGTCCGCCATGCTGAGGAGCATGCACAAAACCACGGCACAGGCAAGGATTCCGGCAGAAATCAAAAAGTTCTTCCAGGAGAAGGTAAACAGCCGCGAAGGGCGATTGGGAGAAGCTGACAAGAAAAGGCCCCCTTTAAAGCGATCAAAAAGCCAAGGATACATTCTCTTTTAGTATACCAGATTGCGTGTAAATTTTCCGTTAAGAGTTCGCCGAAAAACGGGCGTCCTTTTATGCCCTTTTGACAAATATGCCGCCAGCCTTCACAGCAACTGAAGCACATGGCCGGTTATAATGGACCCATAAAGCCACAGAGGGGAAAGGAGCATGATCCATGGATCGAAAGCTGAGGGGGTATCTGAACAAGGGAGAGTATATCCGCTGGCAGGGGAACCCCGCCCGTTTTGAACTCTTGGAGGGGGTTTATCATACCCGTATCCTTGGGCAGTGGATCTTGGCCGTGCTGTTTGGCAGCGGTACACTGGTGGCGTATCTGTCGATGGACGGAGAGAAAAACCCGGGGGTGATTGGATTGGTGCTGCTGGTGGCTGTGGTACTGATTCTATCCCCGCTGATGGAGCGGAGAAACATCCGGGCCCAGCACTATTGGATCACCGATCAAAGGCTGATTCTGATGTGCAGGGACAAGTCCCTTTACTACATGCCGCTGCAGGAGGTGGATGCCTGCCGGATCATCCGGGATCAAACCGAGTGGCCCTGCCTTGCGGTGGGCGGTGCAGTATTGGAAGATGCTGAGAAGCAGCTGCGGTGGCGGGCGTGCCATCCCAAGGTGGAAATGGAGGCCAAAAGCACCGGCGAGTGCGCCGCGGGAATGATTTTTTACGGAATCAAAAATGCGGATGCGGCATGGAAACTGCTCCAGCCTTATCTGAAAAGACAGGCCGCCTGACATAAAACTTACACAGTGGCGCGCCGTAAAAAAATCAGCCGAAAAACTTCACATGGTTTTCTGCAAAAACAGCTGCTTTGCGCAGCTGTTTTTGCAGTTTTTTTATGCCAATTTACGCGGATTTCGGCGCGGTTCGGCACAATAGCGCTGATTCGAAAGGCGGAGGCCGGCAGATGGCATTTCCCAAAATTTTTATGGTCGGTTGCACGAAAACGTGCAACTTTTCTGCTGCGGCCTCCAGGGGTGTAGACAAGGATAAGGAGGTGAAGCCGTGGAAAAGCAGACGGATGGACAGCGGCAGAGGTTCTGCCGGACCTATCTGAAAACCATGGACGCTGAACAGGCGGCAGCCGCGGCGGGCTATCAGGATGGATATGGACGCTTGCGGACAGAGCCAATCCGGCAGTGTCTGCGGCGCATGCGGGAGGCCGCCGCCGGAGAGCTGCGGCAGGAGGATGTGCTGCGGCAGCTGGCGCACCTGGCCTTTGGCAGGGCAGACGACGTTCTGCGACTGGCGCTTCGGCAGGGAGAGACTGAACTCTCCGGCTTGGATCTGACGGCGGTGGCGGAGTTCAAGGCTACGGAGAAGGGAGGACTGGAGATCAAGCTGGTAGACCGGCTGCGGGCACTGGAACTGCTCTTCAGTCTGCTGGAGAGCAGGAGCACCAATGCGGCACAGTCGCTTTATCAGGCCCTGGCCAATGCGGGTACGGAAAAGGAGGCGTGGGGAGACGACTGAAATCACGCAATTTTCCCCCAAGCAAAAGCAGGTGCTCTCCTGGTGGTGTCGTCCGGAAAACTGGGAGGCGATCATCTGTGACGGTGCTGTCCGAAGCGGAAAGACCTTTTCCATGGGACTTTCCTTCTTCCTCTGGGCCATGGCGGTATTTGACAAAAAACAGTTCGGCTTGTGCGGCAAGACCATTGCCTCTTTGCGCCGTAATCTGCTGACGGAACTGCTGCCCTATTTGCAGGGACTTGGGTTCCTCTGTCGGGAAAAACGTTCGGAAAACCTTCTGACAGTCCGTTTCCAGGGAAGGGAGAACCGTTTTTTACTCTTTGGCGGAAGGGACGAGTCCAGTGCGGCACTGATCCAGGGAAGCACTCTGGCAGGGGTACTGCTGGACGAGACGGCGCTGATGCCCCGGAGCTTCGTGGAACAGGCCTGTGCCCGGTGCAGCGTGCCCGGAAGCCGTCTGTGGTTCAACTGCAACCCGGAGGGGCCGTCTCACTGGTTTTATCAGGAGTGGATTCTGAAGGCACAGCAGCGGCGGGCGCTGTATCTCCACTTTACCATGGAGGATAACCCTGCTCTGACACCGAGAATCCGGGCGAGATACCGCAGTGCCTATTCCGGCACGTTTTACCGCCGGTTTGTATTGGGGGAGTGGACGGCGGCCCAGGGCCGGGTCTACGACTTTTATGATCCGGAACGGGACCCCGAGGCGGTACCTGAGGGAACTTTTTCCGCCTGGCGTGTATCGGCGGACTACGGGACAGCAAACCCGGCTTCGTTTGGACTGTGGGGGCGCCAGAACGGCGTTTGGTACCGGACGGAGGAATATTACTACGATTCCCGTCAAGCAGGGCAGCAGAAGACCGATGCGGAGTACGTAGAGGATCTCAGAACACTGCTGGCGGGCCGGAGGCCGGAACGGGTGATCGTGGACCCGTCCGCGGCCAGCTTTATCCAGGCTCTGCGGCGGGCGGGATTTCCCGTGACCCCGGCAGACAATGATGTGGCGGACGGAATCCGGGTAACGGCGGATCTGCTCAAGCGGCGCAGAATCGTTCTGTGCAAGAGCTGCCGGGACTGTCTCCGGGAAATGGCTGTTTACTGCTGGGACACCCGCAAGGACCGGGATGCGCCCAGGAAAGAGCAGGATCACGCTATGGACGATCTGCGGTATTTTGCCATGGATCTGGCCGGTGAGGACCGGGGAGGTTTCGCGGCGGCCTGGGTGGAACGAAAATCAGCGGGATGACCCGCAGGCAAAAACGGAGAGGAGGATAAGGGCCAGTGAACTGGTTCAAACGGAAAAAGGAGCCGCTCATGTCGGGGAAGGTGCAGCTGCGCAGCGGAGAGCGCCACCCCTTTGGTATGCTGGCGGACTATGTGCCGCTGCAAAACGGGGAATTGCAGCTCTACCGGGCGGTGCGGGAGGCAGTGCCGGTGGTGGATGCTGCCATTTACAAGCTGATCCGTATGACCGGAGGGGTGAGTGCCACCTGTCAGAACCCGACGGCGCAGCGGCAGCTGCAGGCATTTCTGCGGACCGTACCCACCGGCCGGGGGCAGCAGGGGATCAACGCCTTTTTGGACTGCTATCTGGATTCTTTGCTGGTCTGCGGCCGGGCCATCGGTGAGATCGTCCCGGCCAGAGGCGGGCGGGACATCGCGGCGCTGCTGTGCGGCCGGGCGGACTGCATCGACATCCGGGAGGGGACGCAGCCTCTGGAATTCTGCATCTGCGGGCCGGACGAGGCGGGACGGATGGAGCCGCTGCCGTTTCAGAATCTGCTGCTCTTTACGCCGTTTCACCCTGAGGCGGAACACCCTTACGGCGTGTCGCTGATGCGGTCGCTGCCGTTTCTCACTGACATTTTAATGAAGATCTATCACACCATCGGCGTCAACTGGGAGCGGTGCGGCAACGTGCGCTTTGCGGTGACTTGCCGGGACGGCGGCAACGGCCAGGCGGCAGAGCGGAGCCGGATGCTGGCATCGGAATGGTCCCAGGCCATGCAGGAGACCAAACAAGGCAGCGTACGGGACTTCGTGGCGGGGGGAGACCTGGATATCCGGGTCATCGGCGGCGATGCGCCGATTCTGGACAGCGAGGTACCGGTACGGCAGATTTTGGAACAGGTGGTGGCCAAGACGGGCATCCCGCCCTTTATGCTGGGACTGAACTGGTCCTCTACGGAGCGGATGAGTGCCCAGCAGGCGGATCTTCTGACCACCGAGATCACTGCCATCCGGAGGGCGCTGACGCCCACGGTGGAACGGATCTGCCGGCTATGGCTGCGGATGCACGGCTTTACCTGCGGCTACGAGGTGGTGTGGGACGACATCAACTTGCAGGACGAGGTGGAAGAGGCCAAGGCGCAGCTGTATCTGGAGCAGGCCCGGAAACTGCGGATTGAAAACGACGCGGCGGAGCATCTGCGGCCCGTAGGCGGAAACATTGAAGAGGGGGCATGAATTTGGAAAGCGAGAAGAAGCAGGGAACCGGTGCGGAAGAACTGGTATGTATCAACCGGTTTGCCAAGTCACCGCTGACGGCGGAGGAGGTCTACACGTTTGCGGTGCGGCTTTGCGACAACGAGGTGGACCGGGATTTTGAACGGTTTGACCGGGCGGCTCTGGAAAAGCTGGGCGAGCTGTTTCTGGGAAAGAGCGGCCTTTTCGACCACCAGTGGTCTGCCGAGGGGCAGACCGCCCGAATTTACCGGACGGAAGTGGTAAGCGAGCCGGCCCGCCGGACAACGGCGGGAGACGAATACTGCTGGCTCAAGGGTTGGGCCTATCTGCTGCGGACCGAGAAAAACCGGGATCTGATCGCGGAGATCGAGGGTGGCATCAAAAAGGAGGTCAGCGTGGGCTGCAGCGTGGCCCGGCGGGTGTGCTCCGTGTGCGGCGCGGCCGAGGGAATGTGCAGCCATGTGAAGGGACAGACCTATGGGGAACAGCTGTGCTTTCTGGAATTGCGGGACCCCACGGATGCGTACGAATGGTCTTTCGTGGCGGTGCCGGCCCAGCGCAGTGCCGGCGTGGTGAAGCGATTCGGCCCGGAGGATGGACAGATGCAGCTCCTGCGCAAGCAGGCGGAACTGGGCAGGAAATACCTCTGCCAGCTGCGGCGGGAGGTGGTACGCCTTGCGATGCTGGCGGACGATGGACTGGACGGGCAGGTATTTGCCGGTGTGGCGGAGAAACTGGAGGAACCGGAGCTGTTGGAACTGCGCAAGACCTATGAAGCGCGGGTAAACAGCCGCTTTCCGGCGGCCCCGCAGCTGCGGCAGCAGCCCCGGATGCCGGAGGCGCACGATGAGTCGATGTTCCTGGTCTGACGGCCTGGACAAATAAAAAGGAGGACAACAATGAAACTTTCTTACGAGGGAATCGGTCAGTGGGCGGCAACCTTTGCCGCAAATAATGTGGTGGAGGGAGAGCTGGTGAAGGTCAGTGCCAACGGCACCGTGGCGGCCTGCGCCAAGGGAGACCCCTTCTGCGGTATGGTACTCTCCGTCAGCCGGGGCGGCGACGCCTGCGCCGTGGCTTTGGGTGGCCTGGTGACGGCCGGATATACCGATGCGGTGCCGACCTTGGGCTGGGAGACCCTGTCTGCCGACGGCACCGGCGGCGTTCAGGTGGATGAGGGCGGCCGGAGCCATCTGGTGGTGGACGTGGACACCGATGCCGAAACCGTTACGTTTGCACTGTAAGGAGGAAAACACATGGCTTATCACTACGAAAATCTGAAACTGGAAAAGGGCATGTACGGCCGCAGCGGCCGCAGCTTTTCCCAGACGCTGGAGGAGCTGGACCCCAGTGAGCACTACCGCGGCACTCCGCTGGAGGGCCTGGACGCCTTCCAGCGCCAGCTCAAACGCTTTGACATCCGGGTGAAGGGGGCCGGGTCCGACATGGTGGAAAAATTCTTCCACACCACGGACTCTGCCGTGCTGTTCCCGGAATTCGTCTCCCGGGTGGTGCGCCAGGGACTGGAGGAGGAGAGCATCCTGCCCGACATCACCGCCACGGTGACCAGCTTTGACGGCATGGACTACCGCTCCATCGCCTCTGTTCCTACCGAGGAGGAAAAGGCACTGCGCCGTGTGGAGGAGGGCGCTGCCATCCCCGAGACCACTATTCGCACCCAGGAGAACCTGGTGCGTCTCCACAAGCGGGGCCGGATGCTGGTGGCCTCCTACGAGGCCATCCGATTCCAGAGACTGGACCTGTTCTCCGTGACACTGCGCCAGATCGGCGCCTACATCGGCCGGATGCATCTCCAGGACGCCGTGGACGTCATCACCAACGGCGACGGCAACGACAATGCGGCAGAGGTCTTTACCGTGGGGACGCCTCCCATCTCCGGGAGCGCCAAGACCCTGGACTACGGTGCACTGCTGGACTTCTGGAGCCAGTTTGATCCCTACACCATGAACACCATGCTGGTGAGCAGCGACGTGATGCTCTCCCTGCTCAAGCTCAGCGAGTTCCAGAATCCTTTAACGGGCCTGAACTTCCAGGGAACGGGTACTCTGACCACTCCCCTGGGGGCGAAACTGCTGCGCAGCAGCGCTGTGCCCCAGGGGACCCTCATTGGTCTGGACCGGCACTACGCACTGGAGCAGATCTGCGGCAGCGAGGTGACGGTGGAGTACGACAAGCTCATCGACCGCCAGCTGGAGCGGGCGGCCATCACCTCCATCTCCGGCTTTGCCAAACTCTTCCCCGAGGCGTCCAAGGTGCTGAAAGTATGAATACGCAGGAGAGAACCAGCCCGGCCGGAGAGCAACAGTTTGCGGCCATGGTTGTCACGGCGAAGGCAGTGACCGGCGCCGGGGATGAGGACCGCCCTTTGCTGGAGTCCCTTTGCCAGGCGGAACTGACCATCTGGAGCCGGAGACTGCGGCCCAATGTCACAGTGGAGGACTGCGGAGAGACCTTTTACTGTGCAGCTGCAGTTTCCGCTGCCGCGGATTACCTGACGCTCCAAAGCGGCGATGCCGGCGCGGCATCCTTTACAGCGGGGGAGGTGTCGGTCCGGGAACGGGATGCTGGTGAGGTGGCAAAGGTGGCCCAGAGCCTGCGGGAGACCGCGGAGTATCTGATGTCGCCTTTTATCGACCCACAGCAATTTCAGTTCCGGAGCGTTCGGGGATGAAAACATTATTTGAACAGGTCCTGGCCAGATACGGCCAGGACCTGACGATGGAACCGGGCGGCCAGGCCCTCCGGGCATTTTTCCAGCCGCTGGCGGAAAAGAGTGAGCAGGTGCCGGACGAGGTGATCGGCATCGGCTGGCTGGACGGACGGCTGTGGCTGTACCTGGGAGAGACGCCTGTGGAAACGGGAGAGATCCTGTGCTGGCAGGACCGGCGCTTCCGGGTCAGGAGCGGACGCTCCTACTGCCTGGGAGCGCAGGCGGTGGTTTACTGGGCGGTTTTGGAGGAGGCGAAGGAGACAGCAGATGAAGGAGTTGACGCAGATCTCGCAGGTGGTCATTGACGCATTGAAGCAGGCGGGCATACCGGCTATGGCCGCGTATCCCGCGGAGCGGGCCAGACAGTATGACAGTGCGGTGGCCGCAGTGAGTGTGGGAACCGCAGAGGGCAGGGCTGTGGGGTTTTGTAATTATCTGGGCCAGGCCTGGGACGAGGAGGCCGGGACGGTGCAGGAACTTTATGGCAAACAGCTGGAGGCGGTCATTTCTGTGGAAATCCGCGCACCTGGGGCCGCTTTGTGTGAGGAGGGCTGCGCAGCGGCAACGGAGGTATTGCTGGGTGGCCTGCCCGCCGGAATCCGCTCCGGAGAGCTGAGCTGGGAGGCGATTTCCTGGGAGAAGTCCACCGGCATGTTTTTGCGGCGGGGCGGCCTTCGGTGCCAGGCGGTCTTTACGGCGAAGAGCCATGAGGACGGAACCGCCTTCTTGGACTTTACATTGAAGGGAGTTGTGCGTACTTGAGCGTAGTGGAACACGAGAGGCCGGGGGTCTATTCGACCTATGACGCTTCGGCGGTGGTATCCGCCGGAAAGGCGGCCAAGATCATCGGTGTGGCAGCCAAGGCCGCCAAGGGGACAGAGAAGGAGCCCGTGATTGTAACCGGCTACACCGCCGGCGTGGAGGTTTTCGGCGAGGATTCCGAAACGCCGGGCATGTCCACCATTCTGCGGCTGCTGTTTACTAACGGAGCCGCCACGGTTGTGGCCGTGCGGGTGGCGGCGAGCGGGCAGCTGGCGGATTACCAGGCGGCCTTTGCAGCGCTGGCAGATCAGGATGTGCAGATTCTGGTGTGTGACAGCGCGGAGGTAACGGTGCAGCAGGCGTTGCGGACGGCAGTGGAGGAGGCCTCCGCCAGCCGCCGGGAGCGGATCGCCGTGGTAGGCGGTGACGGGGAAAGTGCCGAGGAGCTTGTGGAGCGGGCATCGCAGCTCAACAGCGAGCGGATGGTCCTGGTGGGCCCCGACGCATTGGACAGTGCCGGTAAGACGCTGCCCGGCGTCTTTATGGCGGCGGCGGTGGCCGGTGTCATTGCCTCCGGTCATGATCCGGCGGTGCCGCTCAACGGTGCGGAGGTGAAAGGCCTGGGGGGTGTGGCCCAAACATACAGCGACAACGAGGTGGACCTGCTGGTGCGAGGCGGTGTCACGCCCATGGAGAGCGTGGCAGGTGTGCTGTCCCCCATCCGGGGCATCACCACCCGGACCACCACTGGAGAGGCGGCGGACAGCACTTGGCGGGAGCTGACCACGATCCTGATCGTGGACGATCTGATCCCCACCGTGCGCAACGCCCTGCGCAGCAAATTCACCCGCACCAAGAACACAGCCCAGACCCGCAGTGCCATCCGCTCCCAGGTGATCGTGGAGCTGGAGAAGAAGAAAAAGGCGGAGATCATTGACGGGTACGGCGACGTGACGGTGACGGCTTCGGAGGAAGACCCCACGGTCTGCCTGGTGGGGTTCAGCTTTGCCGTGGCACATGGCCTCAACCAGATCTATCTGACGGTGCATATCACGGTGTAAGAAGGGAGCGAGAACAAGAATGAACGGATTCCCGACCAGCTCGGACATCTATCTTGAGCTGGATGGAAAGAAGGTGGCGGTGGTACAAAGCTACACCGCCAAGGCCACCAAGTCCAGCCAGAGCGTGGAGGCGTTCGGCGAAAATGAGCCGGTGGCGACCATTGAGGGGCAGAAGCAGTACACGCTGGAACTGACGCGCCTGTATGCCACGGACGAGGCGGTGTCCGACGGCATCAATTTCTATGACTTGCAGGATTTTTCCCTGGTTATCTGCAAGCCGGACCGAAAGATCATTTACAGCGGCTGTGAGTGGAGCGCGATCCACGAGGAAGGGCAGCTCAATGCCATGGTGGCGGAAAAAATCACTGTGGTGGCCTCCAAACGGCTGGAGACCACGGCATGAGCCCCCAGATCGACGAGCTGCGTTCGCCTACGGCAGCCCGGCTGCTGACAATCTGGCGGGCCTGCCGGGAGGAGGCGGAAGATCCGCTGGAGCGGGTGATGCTGTGTAATGCCAGTATTCTGGCGGAATGCTGCTTCTTCCAGGGGCAGATGGTGTTTGCAGACAGGACGGCTGTGCTGAAAACATTAACGGGGCAGCAGATGGAACAGTTGCTGCGGCAGCTGGCAGGAGAGCCGGCAAAGACAGCGGCAGCAGTCAATCCGGAATTTGATGAGGCGCGGTTTTACCGGCTGAGAGGGGAGTGAGCACGGTGGACTACATGGGGGAAGAACTGCTGCGCCAGCAGGCCGCACTTTGGGCACTGGTGAGCGGTGCGGACGTGTCTGCCGGGGGCTCCCGGGCGGAACCGGATGAACACATGCATGAAGAGACAATCTGGACAAGCGAAAACGAAACCATTCGGCGGGCAATCTCCGCGTCCCGCCTCTCATCCCGTTTGCGGATGGGAGGCGGGATGCCCGGGGAACGTCCGGTGACGGACCTGTGGGAGGACGGCGAAAACGGCCGGGAGACCGCAGAAACCTTCCAGGGAGAGCCGTTGTCCATCCAGCAGCGGTTCCGGGAGGAGGCAGGCTCGTCTTCGGACCGTCTGCCGGTGCACACCGTGACAGAGGTGACCTGGGCGGGCAGCGGAGAGGAATGGGACCCCAAAAGGATCTCCCGCGTATTCCAGCGGGATGCCCGCCGCTATGACGGTGCGTTTTCCACAGATGGAAAGGGGGAATGACCAATGCTCCTCACACCGATGCGGTACAAGAATTATACCTGGCCCCACAACCCGGAGACCTACTCCGTGGAATACCGGCGGCAGGTAGTCGTTCACAAGGTGCCCTTTGGACAATATGTGCTTCAGGACGTGGGAGAGACCCGCCGGATTTTCCAAGGAGAGGGGACTTTTGCGGGAGCGGACGCCTATGAGCAGTTCCAGGCGCTGTCGGAGGTCTTTTTGCAGAAGGGGCCGGGGCTGCTGGTCCATCCTGTCTGGCGGACCACCAGCGCCTATTTTATTTCGCTGAAACTGGAGGAGAAGCCGCTGCCGGACTATGTGCACTACAGTTTTGCCTTCTGGGAGGACTGCGGGGCGTACAGTACCGGACTGGCAACGGTGGCTGCCCCGGCACAGATCGGCACTGCCGCCGCTGCACCGGAGACGGTGACCTATATCGTCAAAAAGGGAGATACCCTGTGGGGAATTGCCAAACGGTATGGTGTGGCGCTGACGAAGCTGATCGCGGCCAATCCGCAGATCAAAAATCCGAATCTGATCTATCCGGGAAATGAGGTGCGGATTCCGTGACGGGACAAATCATCACCAGTGACCATAAAACTTATACACTGCCGGCACTGCTGCGATGGGAGATCGTTTACACCGGGTCTGTGCCATGTGACAGCTATACGGTGACTTTTCTCTATGACGCCGCCATGGCGGAACCACTCCACCTTGCGGCGGGGTTTGCCGCTGTGGAAGGCGGGGATGTGATGCTGCGGGGCATTGTGGATGAATATACGGTGGAACTGACGGCGGAGGGACTGACTGCAACTGTAGCCGGACGTGGGTATGCCGCCCGGCTGCTGGACAATGAATCCCGCCCTTTGACGTATCAGGGGGCGACACTTGCGGAGATTGTGCGCAACCATGCAACGCCTTACGGCATCGAGTGTACGCAAATGGCGGCAGTGACGGCCAATTCCATTTACACGGTGGCGGCTGGCAGCAGCCAGTGGAAGGCGCTGGCGGATTTCTGTGAGACCTACGGCGGATTCACGCCCCGCTTCCAGCGGGACGGAAAACTGCTGGCAGTGCCGGAGACAGACGGCGGCCGCCGTCTGGTAATCGGCGCGGAGACTCCGGTATTATCCTGCATTCTGCGGGAGGACCACTACGGTGTGCTGACGGAGGTGCTGGTCATCGACAAGACCCGAAACACCACCTACACCGTGCGAAACCAGGATATGATCGACCGGGGAGGCCAGTGCCGTCGGGTCCTGTATACGCCCGGGCAGAGCACCTGGGCTGCCATGCGCTACACGGGAGCGTATCAGATCGAAAAATCCCGAAAGGGAGAGCGGACGGTGACGATCCAGCTGCCGGGGAATTTCCTGGCCTTTCCCGGGGAGCGGGTGCTGGTACAGCTGGAGCGGATGGGGATTTCCGGGGAGTTCCGGGTGACGGAGGCAGACAATCTCTTTTCCGTAAACAGCGGCAGTACAGTGACGGTGACATTGGAGGGAGTATAGAAAAATGTGGCTTTCAAGGCAAATGAAAACGGCAATGCCCACTGCGGATGCAGATCTGGGGGTGACCACGATTGGTGGAGAACAGGCCGGCGTGGTGACCCGGGGAGAGGTGCGGGCACTGCCGGTTTACGGCCCCGGAGGATATGCCTGGCTGCCGGAGAACGGCATGGCGGTGCTGGTGATCAAAGGCGGGCCCGGCGGTGAAGAACAGTGCGTGGCGGCGGAACGGGGCGTGGCGGCGCCCCGCCAGTCTGCTCCGGAGGAAATGAAGCCCGGCGAGGTGTATCTCTACGGTCCCGGCGGCAATGCCGTATACCTGCGGCAGAATGGGACAGTGGAGCTGCGTGGGCGGATTGACATTCAAGGCAGTCTGAGTGTCAACGGAGAGCCGTACAAGCCCTGCACCTGCGGTACGGAGGGAGTATGAGATGGCGTTGAAGCTCCTGAGCGGAGACTATGTGGCCAATGGCTGCGGCGGCCTGGAACGTGTGGAGGGAAGTCAGGCGCTGCTCCAGCGGGTGTTGTTCCGGCTGACAGCACACCGGGGGCAGTTCCCATTTCTGGAAACACTGGGGAGCCGTTTGTGGCAGCTGGGACAGGTCCCCAGCGGACAGCGGCAGACGGCCGCGGAACAGTATGTGGCCGAGGCGCTGGCCGAGGAGGAGGTAACGGTGGAACATGTGGAGATCACGGACAACGGGACCGGCGGGGCGGAATTGACCGTGGAGCTCGTCTGGAAGGGAGAGCAGCTGTCCGTGACGGTAGAGATTATGTAAGAGGTGGCAACCGTGAGAAGCATGGAAGAAATCTATCAGGCGCTGCTGACATCTTTTTCAGAGCGCAGCGGCTTTGTGCCGGCGGAGGACTGTGATCTGGCAGTGAGGCTGTATGCCGCTGCTGCACAGATCCAGGCGTTGGAATTTCAGACAGACTGGGTCCTGGATCAGAGCTTCCCTCAGACAGCCCAGGGAGTGTATCTGGAGCGGCATGCTGTCATGCGGGGACTGAGCCGGACGGAGGCGACCCGGGCGGTCGGAACGCTGCGCTTTTCCACGCAGACGGCCCCTGCGGCGGATCTGACCATCCCGGCAGGGAGCGTATGCATGACAGAATCGGAGGTCCGCTTTCAGACAACCGAGACGGCGGTACTTTCCGAGGGTGTGCTGTCTGTGGATGTGCCGGCGGAGGCGGTGGAGGCCGGTGCCAGCGGTAATGCGGCCCCCGGTGCCATCCGCATCCTGACGGCCTGTCCGGTGGGAGTCACGGCCTGCACGAACCCAGCGGCCTTTACCGGCGGAAGTGACGCCGAGTCGGACGAGAGCCTGCGGGCGCGGATACTGGAGAGTTATCAGCGGCTGCCCAACGGCGCCAATGCTGCTTATTATCAGCAGGTGGCCATGAGTCACGCTGGAGTGGCGGCGGCACAGGTGGTGGGCCGGGCCCGCGGGATCGGAACGGTGGATGTGTACATTGCAACCGAAGCGGGCCTGCCGGAGGAAGAGCTCATCGAGGAGGTCCGGGCGGATCTGCAGGAAAAGCGGGAAATCGCAGTGGATGTGAGCGTATGTTCCCCAACCCCTAAAACGGTGAATGTGTCCGCCGCGGTACAGGCTTCGGAGAATGCGGATTTCCAAGAAGTCAAGGAGAATGTGGAGACGGTCCTGAGCAGTTTTTTCAGCGGGAGGCTCCTGGGCCGACCCATTCATCTGGCGGAACTGGGGAACCGTATTTATGAGGTGGATGGTGTGGGAAACTATCGAATTTCCGACCCGGCAGAGGATATTGCGGGGGACAGTAAGGTGCTTCCTGTGCTGGGAACGCTGACTGTGACGGAAATGGAGGCATAAATGGAGGGGTATGCGGTTTATCTGAAAACCTTATTGGAGCCGCTGGGCATCTACGACCTTACGGAAAACTCCATCAGCGGAGGAGAACTCTGCGCACTTGGCGGGGAGCTGGATGCGGTGAACGGCCAATTGGAGAGGGCAGAGCGGGAGGCGCTGACCGCCACGGCAGAGGAGGAGGGGCTTTCCCGGCGAGAGGCGCTTTTTGCCCGGCGAAGCGCGGCAGAGACCGTGGAACAGCGGCGGGCAGCCATTGCGGCGCTATTGCAGATTGGCGCAGACAGCCTCACACCTGAGGCCATTGACCGGACACTCAGCGGCTGTGGAATCCGGGCGAAGGCCGTAGAGATGGGGAAGGGGCATCTGCGGGTAATCTTTCCTCAGGTGGCCGGAGTACCCGCAGAATTCCAGCAGATTGAATCCATCATTCTGGATATTCTGCCCTGTCATCTGGAAGTGGAATTCTACTTCCGCTATTTGACCTGGGCAGAGTGTGAAGCGGCCGGGATGACCTGGGCGTCGGTGGAAGCGGCCGGACATACCTGGGAGAGCTTTGAGCTGGCTGTTCCGCCGGAGGCATAATACAAAAGGACCTCTGCTGATTTTCCGGCAGAGGTCCTTTTTACAGTTTTGCTGTGGGGAAGTTCAGCGGCCGCAGGTATGGTCGTGACTGCCGCAGCCGTGCTCACCGCAGCCATGGTCTCCGCAGGTATGTCCGCTCTCATGGTCATGATGGTCACAGGTGGCATTGTCTGCATAGGCAAGGGTGCCGGCCAGAAGTTCAGCCACCCGCTGATCAGCGTCACCCGTGCAGCCGGCGTAGAGCTGAATGCCGGCCTCCGCCAGAGCCATCTGGGCACCGGGACCGATGCCGCCGCAGATCAGACTGTCCACCTTCTGGGCAGCCAGGAAACCGGCCAGTGCGCCATGGCCGCTGCCATTGGTATCCACTACCTGGGTGGAGATCACCTTGCCGTCCTGCACCTCATAGAGCTTGAACTGTTCCGTATGGCCAAAGTGCTGGAAAACAGATCCATTTTCATAGGTCACTGCAATTTTCATGTTGACGCGTCCTTTCTTTTACTGGCGTGGCATCCGCCGCATCCTCCGCAGCCCTGCCCCTCCCGCCGGGGACAGAGAGTATAGCTGCCGCCCCCAATGGTCAGCGGCCGGCCTTCCACCAGAAAGATGGAGAGCTTCCGGCGGGCCTGGGCATAGATCCGCTGCACAGTGGTGCGGGCAACTCCCATCTGGGCGGCGGCGGATTCCTGGTTGAAGCCCAGATAATCCATCAGCCGCACCGTCTCATACTCTTCCACCGTCAGAACCACAGCCTCTTTTTGACCGGGCTGTTCCGGGGAAAAGCGGCAATGAGACGGCATCTGGCAGACCCGGCGGCATTTTGCATTTCGCGGCACGGATGTCCCTCCTTGTTTTTGACATATGTTTATTATATACGATTTAGAACATATGTCAAGAATTAAATGGGCGGACGGCGATAGAAAATGAGGACCGGCCAAAAGGACGGTCCTCATGGAATGTTATATGCAGAATGGAAGGGAAATTACTTTTTCAGCTCGGCAACCCACTGACTGTATTTTTCCAGGTTGGCAGCGCAGGCAGCGGCATCGCTGCCCCGAGTGAGGATGTAAACCTTGATCTTGGGTTCAGTGCCGGAAGGACGGACCAGAACGCTGGTGCCATCGGCAAGCTCGAAGCGCAGCACATTGGAACCGGAGAGTTCCATGGTGCTGGTTCCACCAGTGGCGCAGTCCACCACGGAACCGTTGCTGTAGTCCTTGCGGGTGACGACCTTCACGCCGCTGATCTCCGCGGGGGGATTCTCCCGCAGGCGCTTCATCAGCTCGGCCATATCCTTCAGACCGTCCAGGCCGGGCATCACCAGATTGTGGGTCTTTTCCGCATAGTAGCCATACTTCTCATACAGCTTTTCCAGTGCGTCAAAGAGCGTCATGCCCTGCGCGGCGTACCAGGCGGCCATTTCGGTGAGCATCATGGAGGCGGTGACGGCATCCTTATCCCGGACATAGTCGCCCAGCATATAGCCGTAGGATTCCTCGTAGGAGAAGATCACCTTGCCCTGGCCGCTCTCCTCCAGAGCGTTCTTTTTCTCCGCCATGAACTTAAAACCGGTAAAGGTATCATAGCAGGCCACGCCGTTGGCCTCAGCAACCTTGCGGGCCATCTCCGTGGTAACGATGGTCTTGAGTGCCACCGGCTTTTCAGGCAGCTTGCCGGAGCGCTTCATAGCGCCGATCAGGTAGTCCAGCAGCAGCACACCAGTCTGATTGCCGGTAACGGGGCGGTATTCCCCGCTGTGGTCCCGAATCATGATGCCCACACGATCACTGTCCGGATCGGTGCCGAGGATAAAGTCCACATCGTTTTCCCGAGCCAGATCAATGGCCAGATAGAAGCCCTCGGGGTTTTCCGGGTTGGGGGAGACCACTGTGGGGAAGTTGCCGTCAATCACCATCTGTTTGGGCTCACAGATCAAATGCTTGATGCCCAGAGCCCGCAGAGCCTCCGGCACCAACTTGTAGCCGCAGCCGTGGAAGGGGGTGTACACCAGCTTGAAGGTGTCCGCCACCTTGGCCACGGTTTCCTTGTCATTGATCATGGAGGTGACATTGGCCATGAAGCGGCGGTCCGTCTCATCGCCCAGTATTTCGATCAGCCCGGCTTTCACCGCCTCGTCATAGTCCATGGACTTTACGCCAGTGAACACGTCGATCTGCTCCAGACGCTGGGCGATGGCATCGGCGTGATGGGGCGGCAGCTGGGCGCCATCCTCCCAGTAGACCTTATAGCCGTTGTATTCCTTGGGGTTATGGCTGGCAGTGACGTTGATGCCTGCCTGGCAGTGATACTCCCGCACGGCAAAGCTCAGCTCGGGCGTGGGGCGCAGGGACTCAAAGATGCGGACGTGGATGCCGTTGGCGGCGCAGACCTCCGCGGCGGCCCGGGCAAATTCCATGGAGTGGTTCCGGCAGTCCATGCAGATGGCCACGCCCCGGCGCTTGCCCTCTTCCCCCTCGGCGGAGATGACATCCGCAAAGCCCTGGGTGGCCCAGCGGATCACATGGATATTCATGTTGTGCAGTCCCACGGCCATGGTGCCCCGCAGACCAGCGGTACCAAATTCCAGAGGGCCATAGAAGCGGGATTCAATTTCCTTGGGGTCGTTGCGGATGGATTCCAGCTCCGCGTGCTCTTCCGGGGACAGAGCGGGGCTTGCCAGCCACTTTTCGTATTCTTTCATGAAGTCCATATGCGATTCCTCCTATGTTAATATCATTGGATCGTAAAACGCTTGGAAATTGTGGGCGGTTATTCCTGATCCGGCGGTTCGGCGGGGGATTCCAGCAGGGCCTGCGCCTCTTCCAGCCGGTTCGCAGGGACCCAGATCTCTACTCCCTGGGAGGCAAAACCGCCCAGCACTTTCCCCAGACTGCCGCTTTTGAAAGCGGGGATGCCGCAGCCCTCCAGCAGGGAGAGCGTGATGTCTGCCATACTGTCCAGTTCCCACTGGATGGCCAGCTTGGCTGCCGGCTGAGGCTGCCCGTCCGGTGTTTTGGGCCAACGCTCCAGCAGATGGCGGTCCTCTATTGCCCAGAAGTCAGGGGTCTGCTTGTCCATTGTACACGCCTCCTTGCTCGAAAATGGTCACTTGTGATATTTTGTGCCGGCGTTGATCTGATAGGCCCGGTAAATCTGTTCCAGAAGCATCACCCGGGCCAGGTGATGGGGGAAGGTCATGGGGGACATGGACAGGCGAAAATCCGCCTGTGCCTTGATGGCGGGAGACAGTCCCACGCTGCCGCCGATGAGAAAGGTCAGGTTGGAGACGCCGGAGAGTGCGAACTGCCGCATTTTTTCCGCCAGCTGGGGCGAGGAGAGTTCCTCACCCTCAATGCACATGGCAATCAGAGCACCGCCCTTGGGGAGCTTGGCCTCAATCAGGGCAGCTTCCGCCGCCAGAGCCTGGGAGATCTCCGCAGGAGAAGGGGAGTCCGACAGCCGGGATTCCGGAAGTTCCAGAATCTCCAGTTTGCAGAACCGGCTCAGCCGTTTGGCGTATTCCGCCGTAGCCTGGGCGTAGAACTTCTCCTTGAGCTTTCCCACGCAGATCACACTTACTTTCTGCATACAGCCCTCCTGCACACGGAGTGTGCAGCGCTCATGGTGTCCCGTGGTGCCACGGACAATGCCGGGCAAAGCCCTGCGGCGGACAGAGCCGTCTCCACGGCCTGGTGGGCCATAGCGGGGGTGTTGTTCTCACGGCTCAAGTGGGCCAGCAGAATCTCGCTGGCACCATGCTCCGCCAGTAAGACCGCAAAGCGGGCAGCATCTTCATTGCTCAGATGTCCCTCAGCACCGAGAATGCGCTGTTTGAGATAATAAGGATAGGGGCCGCTGCACAGCGTCTCCACATCGTGGTTGGCCTCCAGAACTGCCAGGTCCACACCCGGCAGCACTGCTGCCGCTTCCTCCGTCACATAGCCGGTGTCCGTCAGAATCCCCACGCTTCCGCCGGTTCCGTCCAGACGGAAACCGCAGGAGCCGGGGGCGTCATGAGAAGTGGGGAATGGGGTGACCAGCACATTCCCCAGAGACACCGGCGCGGTCAAGGTCATGCCACGCTGCTCCAGCCCGGGCAGCCGGAGACGAAGCGCTTCCAGCGTCCGGGCAGAGGCACAGACGGGGCAGTCCGTTCGTTTGAGCAGAGTCTGCAGTCCAGAGATGTGGTCGGCGTGGGTGTGGGTGATGAGGATGGCGGTCAGATCCGCCGGGGTCAGGCCCAGCCCCTCCAGAGATTTGGTGATGCGGCGGCAGGAGATGCCAGCATCCACCAGCAGATGGGTGGTACCGCAGGAAAACAGCAGCGCATTTCCAGAGGAACCGCTGGCCAGAGTATGTAGGGTGGTCAAAGAAAAAACCTCACTCAAACAGGATCGAATCAAAAAAGCGGACGTCCGCCCGGGAAATGCCGACCAACGTCGCCATCCCCCAAGCGGACGCCAAACGGTTAAACAGATGTATCCGGGAAACCGGAGATCCGCCGTCGGATTTGGGCTGGCCGGGCCGTTTTGCCAAGTGCTGCACCTGGCAAAACAACACGACTGAAATCCTGCCACAAAAGGGAATTCCCGGCGGCGGAGAGAGGATGCTCAGCCGATATGAGCTTCCAGCTCCTCGTTTTCTCCAGGCTCTTCCACCACACGGATGTTAGCGCCCAGTGCCCGCAGCTTGCCGACGATGTCTTCGTAGCCCCGCTCGATATACTGCACGCAGCTGATCTCGCTTTCGCCCTTAGCGGCCAATGCGGCAATGACCAGCGCGGCACCGGCCCGTAGGTCGCAGGCCTGGATGGGAGCACCGGTCAGGTGATCCACACCCTCCACCACGGCGGTCTTGTCGTCCACCTGAATGCTGGCGCCCATGCGCTTGAGCTCATCAACATAGCGGTACCGGTTGTTCCAGACGCTCTCCGTCACCAGAGACGTGCCCTGTGCAAGACAGAGAACGGCGGTGATCTGAGGCTGCATATCCGTGGGGAAACCGGGATAGGGCAGCGTTTTCACATTGGTCTTCTGCAGGGGAGCGTTGCGACGCACCAGCAGCGTGTCCTCGTGCTCCTCCACTTCCACCCCCATTTCTACCAGCTTGGCAGTGATGCAGTCCATGTGCTTGGGAATGATATTCTTTACCAGGATCTGGCCGCCGGTGGCAGCCACGGCGGCCATATAGGTCCCTGCTTCGATCTGATCGGGAATGATGGCGTAGCTGCCGCCCCGCAGACGGTCCACGCCCTGGATCTTGATGGTATCGGTGCCCGCACCCCGGATATTGGCACCCATGGAGTTGAGGAAGTTGGCAAGATCCACAATATGGGGTTCCTTGGCGGCGTTTTCAATGACGGTGTTGCCCTCCGCCATGACAGCGGCCATCATGATGTTCATGGTGGCACCCACGGACACCACATCCAGGTAAATATTGGCGCCCTTGAGACGGCCATTCTCCGTGGAGGCGTGGATGAAGCCGCCCTCCACCACGACCTTGGCACCCAGGGTAGTAAAGCCCTTGACGTGCTGGTCGATGGGGCGGACGCCGAAATTGCAGCCGCCGGGCATGGCGACTTCCGCCTGGCCGAAGCGGCCCAGCAGCGCACCAATCAGATAATAGGAGGCACGGATCTTCCGGGCCAGCTCATAGGAGGTGCGGGTAGAGCGGATATGGGTACAGTCAATCTCCACCGTGTGGCGGTTGATGGCGCGGATGTTGGCACCCAGCTGTTCCAGAATCTTCAGGCACAGCGTGACATCGGAGATCTGTGGAACGTTTTCAATGCGGCAGACGCCGTCCACCATCAGCGCAGCAGGAATAATGGCAACGGCGGCATTTTTCGCGCCGCTGATATTTACTTCACCAAACAGGGGAGATCCGCCCTGTATTACATACTTTGTCAAATCGTTTACCCTCTCTTAAAACGAATCTTCTTTCACGGCAGCAATTCGCCCGGTTCTGTAAGGACAGTTTGCCCGCCCGATGCAGGTTCATACCCGGGGAAAGAGCACTGTGGACAAAAAATTTAAAAATTCTCACACACCGCAACTATACCATACGCCGCCATGAAATGCAAACCTTTCCTGACTGTGTTTCCATAAAAACAAAAAAGTTGTGAAAAATGATAGGAGGAGTTCAGCTGTGGGAGACAGCCCCGGTGATGCAGTTTACATAATAGTTCAAGCCGGAGATGTCCGTTGCAATGCACCAAGCCGGGACCAGTGTCATTGCGGAGGACGCGGTGCTCTGAAGCTCAAAACACAAATAGACGTCGGTGATTTTTGAGACTGCGGTCTGGCTTTTCTGGTGAACGTTCAAAAAAGCGTCCAGCGCGGCAGCGGCGGACAGAGGCGATTCCTCCGGCGCACTTTCCGAGTAGGCATCTGGCAGATGGGTGCCGGTGACTGTCAGGAGACCGTCGGCATCTATGGTGAAGGAGACAGTGCAGTTGACCACCGGGTAGCCGTCGCAGTATTGGACTGCTGTGGCGGAGGTCCCGTCCGAGGAAAAGGTCAGGTCCTCATAGCCAAATTCCTTGCAGAAAGCCCGACAGGCCTCCCGGGCGCTGGAGCCTTCGGACAGAGAGCCGGCGGCGTCAAAGCTGCCGTTGTCCAGAAATTGGACGCCGCCCCGGTCACTGCCATAGAGGTAGATACCGCCGCCCTGATCGGATCGGCGCAGGTTGTCCCCCAGCAAGAAGGCTGCCAGGTCTTCTTCCTGCTGTGTGTCCCGGATTAGGGTACGGCTCGGGGGCGGAGTCTGGGAGGAGATGAGATTCTCATCCAGTTCCACGTTTTCTGAGGAAAAAAGGGTGACCAGCTGCTGGCGCACCTGCTTAAGGCCGTCCTGACGGTCCACCTGCCGGCTTGCCACCACGGCAGCAAGGGCAAGGTTTGCCAACAGCAGGATCAGGATGATGATGTTTTTCAGACGGGAGCTTTGCAAAGGAAACGCTCCTTTCTTACCGGCAAGGAGAGAGGATCAGTCCAGCAGCCAAGAGGCTTCGGCTGTGTCGCCGCCGTGGTCGGAATAGCCGATGGTCAGCTCTCCGCCGGGCGTCTGTGCGGCGATGGCCAGGGACTGCTGCAGCGGCAGCAGGGAGGCGATTTCGCCGGTGTGTGAATACTGCCGGACCCGCAGGGTGAGAGACGTAACGTCAGAACCGGAGAGCGTAACAGTGGCTGCGTCCGCATTGTTGGTGAAGCGGACGGGAACGCCCTCTACCTGGTAGCCAAACCGCAGGACGGTGGAGCTGCCGCTGCTCTGGATGCTGACGAGATATAGGGAAGCATCACTGGTGAAATTGGTGAAAATGGAATTGAGCAGGGACTGTACCGCCAGGACACGCTGGTTTATAGTGGCATCTTCCCTGGTGCTGATCTGCAGAGACGGTGTACTTCCGCCGTCATACAAAACAGTGCCGTCACCGCGGATGCGGAGGGAGCAGTCCCCCCGGATGATGACCTCCGTACCGCCGGCCTCGGTGTAGCGGGACTTGGTATTGGGGTTGAAGCCCAGCACGGAGAGCAGCCAGTCCGTGTCCGAAAGAGGGGTCTTTGCAGAGAGCGCGGACAGACTTGGCAGCGGAGTAAGGAACAGGGAGCAGGGGGCGAGGGAGGCGTACAAAGGGTCCGTCCCGGCGGATTCAAAGGCAAAAAATGCGCTGCCCAGTTCATAGCTGCTCACGGTGTCGGCCAGCCGGGAGGCGGAGACTGCCACAGAGCAGCTGGAATAGGAGGAGCCGTCTGAAAGGTACAGGCGCACGCCGTCCTCTCCGCGGTCCGCCAGAACCAGCTGACGGGCGAGGACGGTTTCTGTGTCGGATTCCTCGCCCACCAGGCCGGCCAGAAAAGACAGAGGCAGGGGATTGAGAAAATCATAGTAAATGGAAACACCGGAGACCGCGTCCAGAAATTCCTCCCCAGAGCAGGGGGCAAACGTCTGGGCGGACCCCAGCGCACCCCGCAGCAGAGAACGGAGGGACTCTGTAAATGCCTTGTCGGTGGTGGTCATCTGGATGCTGCCGTAATGGCCGTAGTCCCCCGTGACGGCAATGCGAACCGGAGCCGACAGATCGGCAAGACTGGTGGGGACCGGCTGTATTGCCGTACTGCTGGTGGACAGAGAACGGAAATAGTCATCGTCCAAGTCCAGTGTATACAGCTGAGTCTGCACAAACAGCGCCACGGCGGAAAGGGTCAGCACCACAATGGCGATATTTTGCAGGAAGTCCCGGCGTTTTCGGCGGGCGGTGTCCATGAGCGACTCCTTTCTGCGCGGCCGGGTGGAGGCGGGGAGCCGGCCGCAAGACCTGGTTCGGGCGATACCGGGATTACTGGGCGTCCGGTCCGGCGATGGGGAGGGTCAGGCGGATAGTAGTGCCGGGACCCTGGTGCGGTACCAGGCGAATGGTGCCGCGATGTCGCAATACGATCTCCCGGGCGATGGAAAGCCCCAGCCCGGTGCCGCCGGATTCCCGGGAACGGGCCTTGTCTACCCGGTAAAACCGGTCGAAGATCCGGTCCCGGTCTTTTTCAGGAATGCCGATACCGTCGTCACAGACTTCCATCCATACCTGGTTCTGCGTGGAACCGGCGGTGATGCGGATGTGCCCGCCGTCCGGTGTGTATTTGATGGCATTGCCCAGAACATTCATCATAACCTGCTCCAGCCGGCTGCGGTCGCCTACGATCAGCGGCAGGTCCTCCAGAGAGCCGCAGGTGAGCTGGTGGCCATGGCGTTTGGCCTCCAGAGCATTGGCACGGCAGACGCTTTGAATGGCGTCGGCGAAGGAAAAACGGGAGAGGGTCAGCTCTGCATTGCCGGCATCCAGCCGGGAGAGGGTCAGAAGATCCTGGACGATATGGGTCATCCGATCGGTTTCCGTGATGATGATGTCCAGAAAGTTGTTGGCGGTCTCCTGCGGGATAGCGCCTTCAGCATCCCGCAGGGTTTCAGCGTAGCTGCGGACATTGGTGAGCGGGGTACGAAGTTCGTGGGACACGTTGGCAACGAATTCCTTGCGCCGCTCCTCATTGCGGTGCTGCTCCGTCACATCGTGGAGCACGATCAGGACACCGCCGCTGGCCTGATCGGAGAAGGGCGCCAGATACAGTTCCAGAATGCGGTCGTCCACCAGTTTTTCCCCTTCAGCGTAATTGGGCCTCTGGAGGGCCAGCATCTGAGAGAAGGGATAGAGGTCCCCGAAGAGATCGTCATAGGTGCAGCTCTCGTCCACGGGACGGTGGAGCATGGATTTGGCCGCGGGGTTGCAGTGGATAAGATGGCCATTGTGGTCAAAAGCCACCACGCCGTCAGTCATGTGGAGGAACAGGGTGTCCAGTTTGTTGCGCTCGTTTTCCATTGCTTCCAGTGTGCTTTGCAGGACGCCGGCCATCTCGTTGAAGGTGCCGGTGAGAATGCCGATCTCATCGGTGGATTCCACAGGAAGTTCACTGTCAAAATCACCGGCGGCAACCTTTTCCGCGCCGGCAGTCAGCCGTTCGATGGGGTCCACCATGGCCTTGGACAGCAGAAAGCTCAGCAGTGCGGAGATCAAAAGACCGATGACCAGCGCCTGCAGGATGATCATGACCAGCTGGCTGTTCAGGCCGGAGACGGTCTCTTTGTTGTCCAGGATGTAGATGATATACGCGTTTTCACCGCTGAAAATGGGAATGGCTGCGTCCATATAATCAGAGGTGATGTCGCTTTTGTCTCCCACCATGGTGTCATCCTGCAGCGCCACAGCGTTTCGGGCGGTCAGCAGGTTGGCGGACTGCTCCCGGGGGAGTTCGGAGTTGCTGGCGGAGCCGCTGAGAAACGTACCTGTCTGCCCGTCCAGAACAAAGTAGTTGCGGGTGTTGTAATCAATGCCCAGGTTGCCGGCATTGGTGGAGAGAATATCGCTGATGAGCTCCACGGCGTTGTCCTCTTCGGCGGCATTGCGCAGATCCGTTACGACGCTGCTGTTGTCTGCACCGAACACATCGCTCATCTGCTGATAAAAGGTATCGATGTAGAATTTGGAGACGCTGGTGGTCAAAAATGCGCCTACCACGGTCATCAGCGAGGTGATGAGCAGCAGCAGGATCAGCATCAGCTTCATGTGCAGGCTCCGGAACACTGGCGGCGCCTCCTTTCCTACGGCGGTACGGGGGCAAATGCCCCGCTGTCAGACTGCGAAATAATAGCCCGCGCCCCGGCGGGTGAGGATATAGGTGGGATTGGCGGGATCTGCCTCGATTTTCTCCCGCAGCCGCCGCACCGTCACATCCACCGTGCGCACGTCGTCGCCCACGTAGCCGTAGTTCCACACCTGCTCCATCAGATCGGTGCGGGAGTAGACCTTGTTGGGATGACTGGCCAGAAAGGTCAAAAGCTCATATTCCCGCTGAGTCAGGTCAATGGCCTTGCCGGCCCGGAAGACCTGGTGGCTGTCGGTGTTGATGGAAAGATCACCGGACACCTGCATGGCGCTGGCTGCGGCGGAGGCAGCAGCGGGGGCCGTCATGGAGGTCCGGCGGATGTTGGCGCCCACCCGGGCCACCAGCTCCCGCATGGAAAAAGGCTTGGTGATATAGTCGTCTGCGCCGATCTCCAGCCCCAGGACCTTGTCGGATTCCTCCTCCCGGGCAGTGAGGATGATGACCGGTACATTGCTGCCCTTTTCCCGCAGCGCCTTGCATACGTCAAAGCCGTTCATTTTCGGCAGCATCACATCCAGCAGGATCAGATCAGGGTTGGCGGAGAGCGCCTTCTTTAACCCGTCTTCGCCGTCGTAGGCCTCCAGGATGGCATAGCCGGACCGCTGCAGATTGAACCGTAGAATGTCCACAATATTTTTTTCGTCTTCCACGATCAGGACCGTTTTCTGGTCGCTCATGAGGAAACCTCCGTACTTTGAAATTACAGGTCCAGCAAGACCTTGGCCTTCAGGACGGCGGCCACGGTTTTGGCGTCTTCGATCTCACCGTTCATGACCCGGTGCACCATCTCCTGGAAGGGGATGCGCTCTGTGCGCAAAAACTCGTCCTCATCCGGCTGCTGCTGGCCCATCTTCAGTTCCCGGGCCAAAAACAGGTGCAGATGTTCCCCATAGCAGCCAGGGGACGGCAGAATGACGCCCAGCGGCAAGAGAACATCCGGCACCGCGCCGGTTTCCTCCCGCAGTTCCCGCAGCGCGCCCACGGCCGGTTCCTCGCCCGGGTCCAGTTTGCCAGCGGGGATCTCCAGCAGGGTCTTGCCGAATACATATCGATACTGGGTCACGGTGATGACGTTGTTGCGCTCATCCAGCGGCAGCACCGCTACGCCGTCCACGTGTTCCACTACTTCCCGGAAGGATGTGTGGCCGTTGGGCAGCGCGACCTGGTCCACATGCACGCTGAGGAATGCGCCGGTGTATTTCTCTTCCCGGCTGAGCGTTTTTTCAGTCAGATCGACAGGCAGATTCATCTTGAAAGCACCTCGTTGCTCATTTTGAGAAATCATTTGAAAATCAATTCATTATATCACGGGGAGAATCCGTTGCCAAGGCAGACTTTCACTTGAAGATCGGGAAAAACCGTGGTATACTATTAAAACTTTCCAAGAAAAGCAAGGAGGCGGACCCCCACGGAGAAAAAGGGAATCAAGATCGCGGCGCAAAACCGCAAGGCCTTCCACGACTACTTCGTGGAGGACAAATACGAGGCCGGAATCGAGCTGTTCGGCACGGAGGTCAAGTCCATCCGGGCGGGCACGCTGAATCTAAAGGATTCCTACTGTACGGTCAAGGGCGGGGAACTGTTTCTTCACGGCATGCACATCTCGCCGTATGAAAAAGGAAACATTTTCAACAAGGACCCGGTCCGCAGCCGCCGGCTGCTGATGCACAAGCGGGAGATCCGTAAACTCTCCGCGCTGGTGCAGCAGGATGGCTATGCGCTGGTCCCGCTGTCCGTCTACTTCAAAGATGCCCGGGTAAAGGTGGAGGTTGGCCTCTGCAAGGGCAAGAAGAACTACGACAAGCGGGCGGCCGCTTCGGCCCGGGACGCCAAGCGGGAGATCGACCGCACTCTGAAAGAGAGGAACCGCTGATGAGCAAAAAACAGAATGTGCAGATGGAAGTCTCCGGTGAACAGAACGAGCGGTTTACCGTCCGGCGCGGCGGGAGCATGCTGGTGCTGGGACTGATTTTGTTGGTGGCATTCGGCGGCGCGGCTATCTGGCAGGTGGTGAACACCGGACTGGCGGAGAGCCGGAACATTCTGTTTGCCGGCGTATTCTGTGTCCTGGCTGGCATTGCGGTGATTCTGGACTATAAAAATCACAAGCTGGAGGTCTGCGGCGAGGAGCTGCACTACACCGCCATGTTTGGCCAGACCGTGAGTTTCCGGGTAGATGAGATCGGCAGTGTTGGCATGGACTTTTTGGAAAATCTCAAGTTGCTGAATACGGATGGCCGGCTGCTGGCCCGTCTGGAGCGGGGAATGACGAACTATCAGACGCTGCTGCGGTATCTGGAAAATCACCAGGTTGCCATGCGTTAAAAACGATCAGAAAGGAACGAAGATCATGTCTGAGAACAAGAACCCTATTGCAACCATTACCATGGCGGACGGCCGGGTGATGAAGGCGGAGCTGTATCCTGAAAAGGCTCCCAACACCGTCAATAACTTTATTTCCCTTGCCAACGGCGGCTTTTATGACGGCCTGACCTTCCACCGGGTCATCCCCGGTTTCATGATTCAGGGCGGCTGCCCTGAAGGAAACGGCATGGGCGGCCCCGGCTATGAGATCCGGGGAGAGTTTGCCGCCAACGGTTTCCGCCAGAACGACCTGGCCCATACGACCGGTGTGCTGTCCATGGCCCGTACTATGGCCCCCAACTCCGCCGGCAGCCAGTTCTTTGTCATGGTGGCTCCGGCTCCCCACCTGGATGGCCAGTATGCTGCCTTCGGCCAGGTGTTGGAGGGTCAGGAGGTAGCCATCGACATCTCCCGCGTCCAGCGGAATATGATGAACGACAAGCCCAAGACCCCCGTGGTTATTGAGAGCATCCGGGTGGATACCCAGGGCGTGGAGTATCCCGCTCCGGAGAAGATGTAAGGGAAATTCCCAACAAGCCAAAATCGAAGAGGAGGGGTCCAGATGAAAACCGCAATCATCACCGGCGCGTCCTCCGGGCTGGGGCGGGAAGTTGCCCGCCAGCTGACGGACGTGTTTCCGGATATCGAGTGCTGCTGGCTCATTGCCCGCCGGGAGGACCGGCTGGAGCAGACTGCCCGGGAAATGGTGGGCGTGGAGACCGTATGCATGCCGCTGGATCTTTGTGATCCGGTGAGCTTTTCCACCCTCAGCGGCCGCCTGGCGGCGGAACAGCCGGAAGTGATGCTGTTGGTGAACTGTGCCGGCTGCGGCTATCTGGGCCTTTTGGGAGAGACGGATACGGCGCTGGAGACTCGCATGGTGGACCTGAACGTCCGGGCCCTGACAGCGGTGACCAATCTGGTGATCCCTTTCATGGCTGCCGGAGGACACATCCTGAATGTCTCCTCCATTGCTTCCTTCTGTCCCAATCCCCGGATGACGGTCTACTCCGCTTCCAAGGCATATGTCTCCTCCTTTACCGTGGGGCTGTCCGAGGAGCTGCGGCGCAAGCATATTTCTGTGACTGCCGTCTGCCCCGGACCCATGCGGACGGAGTTTTTGGACGTAGGGAACATCACCGGGAAATCCCGCACCTTTGAACTGCTGCCTTATTGTGAGCAGGTGCAGGTGGCGGGCGGCGCCCTCCGGGCTGCCCGGGCAGGCCGGACCATCTACACGCCCAAGTTGTTTTATAAGTTTTACCGGTGTCTGGCAAAGATTACGCCGGTGAAACTGATGGTAAAGATCACCAAAACCTGAACGGATAAATTTCATGGAATTGTAACACACTTCCCCAGAGAAGTGTGTTACAATTCCAAATACAGCGATCTGCTTTGATAGCCCTGAAGATCTGGGGATGTACCGGTTTCGACGGGGGTATGGAGGCGGGACCAGCGGGCGGCGGCGCCTGACCGCCATAAAACGGGCAATTTATAAATTAAATAACAACAACACTGTTGCTATTGCTGCCTAATTAACGGCAGCCGTCCGACTCGGAGGGACCGCGGGCCGAGGAGGGCGTCGTTTAGCGGTAAATGTGAGCGCAGTAAGCTTTGCCTGCACCACACATCATGAAGCTCACCTGACCTGACGGCGTGACGGTTTGCCGTCTGGAAGGGGAACGGGGAGAGTAAGACTCCCACAATAATCGTCTGCGCCCGGAGAAAGCCCCGTTAAAGTGCTTTCGGACGCGGGTTCAACTCCCGCCATCTCCACCATGTTAAAAGCTACATTTTGGTTCTTTGAACTGAAATGTAGCTTTTTCATTTTCCCGCCCTCCATGATAAACTGGTTGACAGTATGGATCATAGAGGGCTTCTTATGTTTCAGCATGTGATTGAGATCCCGCAGACGCAGGAGGACCAACCCATTTGGGACCAGCAGCTGCGGGTTGCAGCCTATTGCCGTACCAGCACAAATCAGGAGGAACAAAACTCAAGCCTGGAAAACCAGGTCGCGTATTATACAGCTTTCATTCAGAGCAATCCCAGGTGGCGGTTTGTGGCTGTTTACGCCGACCAGGCATCGGGACTGCACACGAAAAACCGCCCAGGTTATCGGAAGCTCCTGAGAGACTGCCGAAAAGGAAAGATCGACCTGATCCTCGTCAAATCTCTCAGCCGCTTTGGAAGAGATACCCGGGAAGCTATTAGCACCATCAGAAAGCTGAAACAAATGAATGTAGGAATTTACATTGAGTTAGGAGGTATCTTTACCATGAAGACGCCAGACAGCGTGATTGACCTGTATGCCGCCTTTGCGCAGGCGGAGAGCCAAACCCGCAGTGAGAGCATTAAATTTGGCATTCAGAATCGCATGCGGAGCGGGAGAACCATTTTGAATCACAGGCAGTTTCTGGGCTATACTAAGGGGCCGGATGGAGTACTGCAGATCGTACCGGAGGAGGCTGAGATCGTCCGAAAGATTTTTGGCCTCTACATTGAGGGAAACGGTGTACGAAAAATCAAAAAGTATTTGGAATCCCACGGCATCAAGACGGTTACAGGAAAGACGGAGTGGAGCACCTCCACCATTGACAGGATGCTGAGCAATGAAAAATATGTGGGCCAAGTGCTGATGCAGAAAACCTATACGCCAAATTTCCTGACGGGGAAGCAGATAAAGAACACGGGACAAAAGGAGATGTACCTGGTAGAGAATGCCCATGAGCCGATCATTGATCAGGAGACCTTCGACAAAGTGCAGAGAATGAAGGGGCAAATCAAGCACACGACGAGTATGAAGCCGCAACTATGATTCTGAGTTTCGCTGCTGAGTGGAAACTGAATTGAAAGAAAGCGGGGAAATCTAAATAATAGCATCTTTTTTGTTTCCAAAATTGGATTTTTTCCGATAGCTCTCCCAATGCTTTTTGATAAGGCAGAATAAGTTTGCAAATTGAAAAGTAGATAAAAAGAGACATGGTTTGCAGGTCTCTGGTAGGATGAAGTTGCGACACACCTTCCGGGAATGTCACCCTCAAGGTGCCCGAGTTCAAGGGAATTTCCTTTGAAACCGCCATCATTAAGCGGTATCGCCGCCGGGAGAGTAGCGTGGAAGATGCTCTCATTGAGATGTACCTGGCAGGCGTATCCGTCCGGCGTGTATGAGGATATTACCGAGGCGCTGTGGCGAAGCAAAGTCTCTCCCTCCACCATCAGCGAGCTGAACAAGAAAGCGTATGTCCACATCGAAGATTGGCGGAACCACCCTCTGCAGGGCGGACGCCATCCGTATGTCTATGTGGATGGGACTTATCTGCGCCGTAACTGAGGCGGAGAGTTTGAAAATATGGCTATTTTGATGGCGATTGCGGTCAATGAAGACGGATACCGAGAGGTTCTTGGTGCTGCCTAGGGCATGAAGGAGGACAAGGCCAGTTGGGTCAGTTTCTCCCAATGGCTGCGTGACCGTGGCCTGGAGGGGGAAACTGGTGATTGACGACAAGTGCCTTGGTATGCTGGAGGATGTGGGAGAAGTATTCTCCGAAGCCAAGGACCAGCGCTGTACCGTATACGTTTACCGCAATGTGTTCTCTGTAACGCCTCGTTCCCAGGTAAAGCTGGTATCTTAAGATGCTCAAGGCGATCCACGCTCAGGAGAGCAAGAGCGCTGCCCGTGAGAAGGTCAAAGCCGTGATGGAGCAACTGCGCTCTATGAAGCTGAAAGAGGCTGCCAAGAAGGTGGAGGATGGTATTGAGGAAACGCTGACTTTCTGCGATTTTCCCAGCGAGCACTGGACTCGCATCCGCACGAATAATGTGATTGAGAGGATGAACCGGGAGATCCAACGCCGCACTCGTGTTGTGGGCAGCTTCCCAGACGGCAACTCTGCCCTAATGCTGGTCTGTGCCTGGCTGCGCCATGTGGTCGGCACCCAGTTGGGCAACAAGAAGCACATGAACATGAAGCACCTGGAGGCCGCCCTTGAGGACACCTTTACCGTTGCCGGCTGACTTCATTCACACTAGAGTCTGCAAACTAATTTGCGAAACATTCTTGACACAACTTCAAAGGTAGTGGGATTTTTATGAATAATATGGGCAGACTAGATAAGGTACAATAAGTTTCGCAAATTGAAAAGTAGATAAAACGAGACATGGTTTGCAGATCTCTGGTAGAATGAAGTCGCGACACACCATTCTGAAAGGAGACGGCA
>FR890872.1:0-15429 GCA_000436875.1 Oscillibacter sp. CAG:155
GCAGCGCCGGCAGCGGGAGCAGCCATAGCAGCGGCAGAAACGCCGAACTCTTCCTCCAGAGCGTGCACCAGCTCGGACAGCTCCAGAACGGTCAGACCCTTGATCTCCTCGATCATAGCGGTAACTTTCTCAGACATTGTATTAGCCTCCTAATTGTAAAATAAATGTTGGAACCCGGCCGGAATTACTCGGCGGCGGGTGCGGGAGCAGCCTCTTCGGCAGCGGGAGCGGCTTCGCCGTTCTTCTCCGCGATCTGCTTCAGGACCACAGCCAGGCCGGTGATGGGCGCCAGCATGGTACCCAGGAACTGAGCCTGCAGGACGGGCAGAGCGGGGATGGCAGCCAGAGACTGAATGGTGGCCAAATCCACGGGCTTGCCGTCCATGAAGCCGCCCTTGATCTCGAACTTGCCGTCCAGCTTCTTGGCGTAATCGGCCATGACGCGGGCGGGAGCCACTGCATCCTCAGACAGAGCCAGGGACGTGGTGCCATTGAGCAGACCATCCAGCTCGTTGAGGCCAGTGTTGTTGAACGCGAAGCGGAGCAGGGTGTTCTTCACCACCGCGTAATCCACGTTGCTCTCACGGCACTCCTTACGCAGCGCGGTGTCTTCTTCAACGGTGATACCCTTGTAGTCGACAATCACGCCCGAAGTCGCCTTCTGGATCTTCTCGGTCAGCTCAGCCACGATGGCCTGCTTTTCAGATAAGACCTTTGCGTTAGGCATTCTTGTGTTCACCTCCATAGGAATTGTAGGTGCGTTCAAAAAGGAAACCGTCCTTGTGCCGCAAAGACACAAGGACGGATAGCAAATCACATTTGCCGCCCTCGGCAGGACTTACGAGAGGTTCCTCTCACCTGCTGTCTTTGGAACGCATCTGATATTATATTCAAGGGCATGACAAAAGTCAACCCCCAAATACACATTTTCTGCGAATTTCCGGGAATCAGACCAACTTTGCGGTGTTCATCTTCACACCGGGGCCCATGGTGGAAGCAGCCACGCAGCTGCGGATATACTGGCCCTTGGCGGAGGCGGGCTTCGCCTTCACGATAGCGCCCATCAGAGCGTTGTAGTTCTCGGTCAGCTTCTCAGCGCCGAAGGACACCTTGCCGATGGGGCAGTGGATGATGTTGGTCTTGTCCAGGCGGTACTCGATCTTACCGGCCTTGACTTCCTGGACGGCCTTGGCCACGTCGGGGGTGACGGTACCGGCCTTGGGGGAGGGCATCAAGCCCTTGGGGCCCAGGACCTTACCGAGACGGCCAACCACGCCCATCATGTCAGGGCTGGCAACCACCACGTCGAAGTCGAACCAGTTTTCCTTCTGGATCTTCTCCACCAGATCCATATCGCCCACGTAGTCAGCGCCGGCCTCACGGGCAGCGTCGGCCTTGTCGCCCTTGGCGAACACCAGCACGCGGACAGTCTTGCCGGTGCCGTGGGGCAGCACGATGGCACCGCGGACCTGCTGGTCGGCGTGCCGGGAGTCAACACCCAGCTTCACATGCAGCTCGACGGTCTCGTCGAACTTGGCGCTGGCGGTCTTGCAGATGAGAGCCATGCCCTCAGCAGCGTCATACAGCGTATTCTTATCGATCTGCTTGGCGCTTTCCTGATATTTCTTGCCTCTAAACAATGTTATTTCCTCCTCATAGTGGTTCTTCGGAATAAATCCTCCCACTGTATGCCTGAGCGGCGGCGCCGCCCGGCTTCACGTATACGGTCAGTCGCCGACGACGACGCCCATGGAACGGGCGGTACCGGCGATCATGCTCATGGCAGCCTCCAGGTTGGCGGCGTTCAGGTCCTTCATCTTGATCTCGGCGATCTTCTGGATGGAGGCCTTGGAGATGGTCGCAACCTTGGTCTTGTTGGGAACACCGGAGCCGGACTCGATGTTGCACTCCTTCTTGATCAGGACGGCCGCGGGGGGCGTCTTGGTGATGAAGGAGAAGGAACGGTCGGCATACACGGTGATGACCACAGGGATGATCATGCCCATGTCATTCTTGGTACGCTCGTTGAACTCCTTGGTGAAGGCGGCAATGTTGACGCCGTGCTGGCCCAGAGCGGGACCAACGGGGGGCGCGGGAGTCGCCTTGCCTGCGGGGATCTGCAGTTTCACATAACCAGTAATCTTCTGTGCCACGGAGTAGCACCTCCTAAATCATAAATGTGGTGGCGGCAAGAGCCGTCTTTGGCGGGGCGGGTGCCCCTCCCACTTGCGCCGCTGCGGCGCGTCTTACTTTTGAACCTCGACCTGGTCCAGTTCCAGCTCCACCGGGGTCTCCCGGCCGAACATGGACACCATCACGCTCACGCGGTTCTTCTCCGGCTCGATCTCTTCCACGATGCCGGTAAAGCTGGCCAGCGGGCCGTCCACGATCTTGACATGGTCGCCCACATTGTAGTTGACCACAATCTCGTGTTTCTCCATGCCCATGGCCAGGACTTCCTCCTCAGAGAGGGGGATGGGCTTGTTGGCAGAACCGACAAAACCGGTAACGCCCCGAACGTTGCGCACCAGGTGCCAGGTATCATCGGTCATGACCATCTTGATCAGCACGTAGCCCGGGAACACCTTCCGCTCCACTTCCTTGGTGGTGCCGGTCTCGGTGACCTCGGTCACGGTCTCCATGGGAATCTCCATGCGGAGGATCTTGTCCTCCATGCCGCGGCCGGTAACGAACTTCTCGATGCTGGTCTTGACGGCGTTCTCATAGCCGGAATAGGTATGGATCACATACCACTTCGCGCTGTCTGACATCTTTCTTACCCCTTAAGCGCCAAACACATCCAGGATGATCTGCACGGCCGTCACGGCGACGCCGTCGAAAATCCAGATGCAGGCGCCGATGACCAGGGAGCACAGCAAAACCGTGCCGGTGTTGGCGATCACAGTCTTACGGTCAGGCCAAACGACCTTCTTCAGTTCGCTTTTCATCTCGCGGAACCATGCTCCGCGGTTTCTCTTCTTCTTGACTTCTTCTGCCATACGTTTACACGCCCTTTCTCATTTCGTTCACCATTACTTGGTTTCACTGTGGAGCGTGTGCTTTCTGCAGAAGGGGCAATACTTGTTGAGTTCCAGCTTGTCCGGAGTGTTCTTCTTGTTCTTCATGGTATTGTAGTTTCTCTGCTTGCACTCGTTGCATCTCAGGGTCACTTTCACGCGCATCTAACGGCACCTCCTTATTATTGGTATCTTTCCCGGCAACGCCGGGGATACCGACTGCCTCCCTGCCATTTCAGAAAGGGTCCGCGCCGTCATGGCTGAAAAGCGAAAAATGCGCATGACAACAAAGCCCTTTTTCACAGGTAAGAGAGATTGTACCACAAGTCAAATCCGAGGTCAACTGTTTTTTGAAATTTTTTCTTGCCTTGCGGATTTCTCCGCTGTATGCTATCATGACCGCAGGAAAAAGCAATCACAAAGGAGGATTCCCATGCGGATCATGGCCATTGACTACGGCGACGCCCACACCGGCATCGCCATCTCCGACCCCACCGGCTTTCTGGCCGGCTTCACCACTACCATCAACGCCTACCGCCCGGAGGTCGTGGCCGATCAGGTGGAGTCTCTGGCCCGGGAGCATAGCGTGGAGGAACTGGTGCTGGGATATCCCAAAAACATGGACGGCTCCCTGGGGCCCCGGGCGGAAAAGGCCCAGGCTATGGGCGAACTGCTCAAGGAGGTCACCGGATTACCGCTGACGCTGTGGGACGAGCGCCGCACCACCATCGACGCCCATCAGATCCTGATGGGCGCCGGCAAAAATGCGAAAAAGCGGAAAAAGACTGTGGACGCCGTAGCCGCCACCCTGATCCTGGAGGGGTATCTGACTTATAAAAAGAGTCGGTGACCCCGCCTTCCGAACTGTCATTTCCATGCCAATAAAAAGCGCACCGTTCTTTTCGAACGGTGCGTTTTTTCAGTCTTTGGCCGTGCCATCGGCGTTGAACACCGGCAATGGCGCCAGGAAACGGATGTCATCCCGCTTCTGGGCATCGCCCTCCGCCAGAACCGCCACCCGGCCGGTAACTGTGCCGCCGGCCATCTTCACCAGCGCCTCCATGGCGTGGAGCGAACCACCGGTGGAAATCACGTCATCCATCAGCAGGATGCGCTTGCCCCGGATCAGGTCCGCGTCGTCCCGGCCCAGATACAGCTCCTGCTCCCCTGCCGTGGTAATGGACTGGTCCACCACGTGCAGCGGATCGGGCATATAGGCCTTGGGACCCTTACGGGCAATAAAGTACTTTGCCGCGCCGGACTGGCGGGCCATCTCATGAATCAGGGGAATGCTCTTGGCCTCCGCAGTGAGCATGTAGTCATAGCTGTCGGCGGGAACCAGTTTCAAAAGCTCCCGAGCGCAGGCCACAGTCAACTCCGCGTCTCCAAAGACGATGAACGCGCCGATGTACAGATCATCCGTGACCTTGCAGATGGGAAGTTCCCGGTGCAGGCCCGCCACATCAATCGGATAGGTATGCATAACATTGCCTCCCTCAAAAAATGCCATACAGGTAAAAAGGCGCACAATTCGCGCCACACAATCTTTTATTATACGGTCTGACAGCGGAAAGTCAAGCGGAACGCCGCCAGAATTCCCTGTGGAAATTCGATTACCTTCCAAATATCGTCGTTTTACACAACAGCGCTTTTCTTTTTTCTCTGTCAGAAAGAGGACGCTTGGCAAAACTGACAAAATGAATGCTTGCTTCCTCCTCTAAGACATGTTACAATGACCATAGAGGTCAGACAACCCATAGGGAAGCATCATATAGATGAATGAGGAGGCACACTGATGAATGCGTATCTTGCCAGCGTAATCGAGAACGTGAAAAAGAAGCACGCGAATGAGCCCGAGTTCGTCCAGACTGTGGAGGAGGTTTTCTCCTCGTTGGAACCCGTCATCGAAAAGCATCCCGAGTACGAAAAAGCCGACCTGCTCAATCGGATGGTGGAACCGGAGCGGATGTTCACCTTCCGGGTCTGCTGGGAGGACGATCAGGGCCAATGGCATACCAACATCGGTTACCGCTGCCAGTTCAACGGCGCCCTGGGTCCCTATAAGGGCGGCCTGCGGTTCCAGGCCAATGTGTATCCCGGCATCATCAAGTTCCTGGGCTTTGAGCAGATCTTCAAGAACTCCCTGACAGGCCTGCCCATCGGCGGCGGCAAGGGCGGCAGTGACTTCGATCCCGCCGGCAAGTCCGACGCGGAGGTCATGCGGTTCTGCCAGGCCTACATGCAGGCCCTCTATCGCTACATCGGCCCCGATGTGGACGTTCCCGCCGGCGACATGGGCGTGGGCGGCCGTGAGATCGGCTATCTCTTCGGCGAGTACAAGCGCCTGACGGGCCGCTCTGAGAGCAGCGCCCTGACCGGCAAGGGCCTGACCTACGGCGGCAGCAAGATCCGCCAGGAGGCCGCCGGCTTCGGCACCGTGTATTTCCTGGCCCGGATGATGGAGCAGCAGGGAGAGACCCTGGAGGGCAAGCGACTGGCCGTTTCCGGCTTCGGCAACATGTCCTGGGGCGTTTGCCGCAAGAGCGCGGAGCTGGGCGGCAAGGTAGTGACCCTCTCCGGTCCCGACGGCTATGTCTATGATCCCGACGGCGTCACCACCCAGGAGAAGTTCGACTATATGCTCTCCATGCGTGCTGCCGGTGAGGACCGGGTAGAGGCCTACGCCGACCGCTTCGGCGTGGAGTTCTACTCGGGCAAGAAGCCCTGGGAGGTGCCGGTGGATATTGTGGTGCCCTGCGCCACCCAGAACGAGCTGGACGTGGAGGACGCGGTGATGATCGTGGCCAACAACGTGCGCTATTACGTGGAGGCGGCCAACATGCCTGCCACCGCGGAGGCACTGAAGCTGCTGCGGCTGAGCCCCCGGGTCCTGACGGCGGGTTCCAAGGCCTCCGGTTCCGGCGGCGTGGTGGTCTCCGCTCTGGAGATGGTGCAAAACAGCGTGCGCTACAGCTGGTCCCGCAAGGAAGTGGACGACCGGCTGCGCAGCATCATGAACAACATCTACGACCTGTCCGCGGCCGCGGCGGCCGAGTACGATCTGGGCTATGACCTGATCGCAGGCAGCGACATCGCCGCCTTCAAGAAGATCTCGGAAGCCATGATCGCCCAAGGACTTTAAGGAAAAAACCAAAAGCAGCCCGGAGGGAAAGCTGTTCCCTCCGGGCTGCTTGGTTTCTTTGCGGCATGGGGACAGAAACTGTGGGATCTGCGGTTGCATTTGCAGGATACTTCCGGTACAATACTTATTTAATGCGCAGGCGCGGCCTGACGCGATCACCCAAGACAAGGAGACATGACCCATGAATGAGACTTTTCGGGGCAGCAGCCAGTATGTGGCGTCGGAGGATCTGATGACCGCTGTGAACATCGCCGTCACGCTGGAAAAGCCCCTGCTGATCAAAGGCGAGCCGGGCACCGGCAAGACGATGCTGGCCCAGGCAGTGGCGGATGCACTGGGCAAGCAGCTGATTATCTGGAACGTGAAATCCACCACCAAGGCCCAGGACGGCCTGTACGTCTACGATGTGGTCCAGCGGCTCTATGACAGCCAGTTCGGCACCCACGGCGTGGATGACATCGCCCGTTATATCAAGATGGGCAAGCTGGGGGAGGCCTTCCAGGCGGAGGAGCAGGTGGTGCTGCTGATCGACGAGATCGACAAGGCGGACCTGGAGTTCCCCAACGATCTTCTGTGGGAGCTGGACCAGATGGAGTTCTATATCCCGGAGACCAAGGAGACGGTGAAGGCCAAGCACCGGCCCATCGTCATCATCACCTCCAATGCCGAAAAGGAGCTTCCGGACGCCTTTTTGCGCCGGTGCGTGTTCCATTATATCGAGTTCCCCGACCAGGAGCAGATGGAGCAGATCCTCCGCGTCCACTTCGGGGATCTGGACGGCCGGCTTATCGCCCAGGCCCTGGCGGCGTTCTACTGGGTGCGGAGCCTGCGGGAGGTGGAGAAAAAGCCCAGCACCTCGGAGCTGGTGGACTGGCTGCGGGCCCTGGTGGCCGGCGGCGTGGACCCGCAGCGGCTGGAGAAGGAGATCCCCTTTGCCGGTGTGCTGCTGAAAAAGGACAAGGATCTGCGGGCCCTGCAGCGGGCCAGGCGGTGAGCCATGTTCGCGTCATTTTTTTACCTCCTGCGCCAGCGGGGGCTGGATGTGTCCCTCAATGAGTGGCTGACGCTGCTGGAGGGTATGGAGCGGGGACTCCACCGGTCCAGCCTGACGGGATTTTACCAGCTGTGCCGGGCGGTGCTGATGAAAAGCGAGGCGGAGTACGACCGGTTCGACCAGGTGTTCCTGGAGTTTTTCAAGGACGTCCCCTGGCAGGGGGAGCTGCCGGAGGAGGTGCTGCAGTGGCTGGAGCACCCCAAGGAGGACCTGGGGGAGACGGTGCGCCGTCTGCGGGACCTGGGGATGCCGGAGGAGTCGCTGGAGGAGCTGCTCAAGCGGCTGGAAGAGCGGCTCAAGGAACAGACGGAGGAGCACAACGGCGGCAACTACTGGGTGGGCACCCAGGGCCGCACGCCCTGGGGCAACAGTGGCTGGCACCCCGGCGGCATCCGCATCGGCGGCCAGGGCCGCCACCGCACCGCCATGACGGTGGCAGGGGAGCGGAAGTACCGGGATTTTCGAAAGGACAACACTCTGGACACCCGCCAGTTCCAGATGGCCTTCCGGCTGCTGCGGCAGCTCTCCGTCCAGGCGGACAGCAGCGAGAAGGTGCTGGACGTGGACGGCACCATTCGGGATACCTGCGACAATGCCGGCACGTTGAAAGTCCGCTACAAAAATCCCCGGAAAAACGCGGTAAAGGTCCTGCTGCTGATGGACACCGGCGGGTCCATGGAGTACTATGCCGGTCTTTGCAGCATGCTTTTCCAGGCGGCCACCAAGTCCAACAACTTCAAGGAGCTGCACACCTACTACTTCCACAACTGTGTCTACTCAGAGGTTTACACCCATCCGGGACTGCGGTGGGACAGTATGGTCCCCACGGAGTGGCTGCTGCAAAACTACGACGCCAGCTACAAGGTCATCATCGTAGGGGACGGAGCCATGAGCCCCTACGAGCTCCGGGAACCCCGGTACGACTGGGAGAAGCGGACCTATGGAGACTCCGGCCTTGCCTGGCTGGAGCGGCTGCGGCGCCACTATCCCTACCTCATCTGGCTCAACCCGGAGCCCATGCCGGTCCGGCCGGACTACTGGGGCCAGACCCACTGGCAGCTGGCCCAGATCTTCCACATGTACGACCTCTCCGCCGAGGGACTGGAGAAGGGCATGAAGCGGCTGATGGTGCGCCGGTGAGCCGGATTTCCACCGGGATTGTGGAAAACCGGGCTCCCTCAGGAAGCAAAAAACCGCGCGTCTCGAAAGAGTCGCGCGGTTTTTTCCGTCAGTTTCCACATTCCATGGAGATTTGGTTGAACATGGCGAGGATGTCGTCCATGGAGGTGGAGCGTTTTTCCTCGCCGGCCCGGTCCAGCACCACGTGGCCCCGGCTCATCATGAGGATGCGGTCGCCGTACTCCACGGCGTGGCGCAGATTGTGGGTCACCATCATGGCGGTGAGATGCTTTTCCCGGATGACCTTGTCGGTCAGCTCCATGATGATCTCGGCGGTCTTGGGGTCCAGGGCCGCCGTGTGTTCGTCCAGGATCAAAAACTGGAGGGGCGTCATGGTGGCCATCAGCAGCGCCACGGCCTGCCGCTGGCCGCCGGAGAGGGCGCCCATTTTCACGTCCAGCTTATCCTCCAGCCCCAGCCCCAGGGACTGGAGCTGCTGGCGGTAAAAGTCCACCCGCCGCCGGTTCACGCCCCGGCTCAGGCCGAAGGAGCGGCCCTTGTTGTCCGCCAGGGAGAGGTTTTCCAGCATGGTCAGGTTGGGGGCGGTGCCTGCCGCCGGGTTCTGATATACCCGGCCCATGGAGGCGTAGCGCTGGTAGTCCTTCTGGTGGGCGATGCTCTTGCCGCCCACCAGTACGTCGCCGCCCTCAATGGGAATGGAACCGCAGATGATGTTCAAAAGAGAGGTCTTACCGCTGCCGTTGCTGCCTACGATGGAGACGAACTGTCCCGCCTCCACCGTCAGCGAGAAGTGGTCAAAGAGCCGCTGCTCCGTCACGGTGCCGGGATTATAGACCTTTGTGATGTCCCGTACTTCAAGCATGGATGATCTCCTCTCCTTTCCGGCCGGAGACCACCAGCACCAGCAAAAACAGTACCGCAGTCACCAGCTTGAGCATATTGGTGGGCAGGCCCAGGCTCATGGCGATCTGGATGCAGGCCTTGTAGAGGAAGCTGCCCACGATCACCGCCGTGGTGTCCCGGGGAGAGCCCAAAAACCGCAGCGGACGGCACCGGCGCAGCGCCTGGGCAACGCCGGTGGCCCCGTAGAAGCGGAAGAGGGATACGCCGATGATGACCGCCGCCAGGCCGAACACCAGCTGGCCGGTACCCATGGTGGCGGAGAAGCTCCGGGTCTCATGGCACACCAGGCAGCCGCCCAGGGCCACCAGGGCGTTGGAGATCATGAGGCCCAGGATCTTCACGCTGCCCTTGTCCCGGGCGAGAGACGTCACGAGAGCGGCGTTGTCGCCCACAGCCCGCAGCAGCAGGCCGGACTTGGTCTTGAAATACAGATCCAGCACCAGTTTGACTATCACGGCCAGCACCAGGGAGATCACCAGCTTCCGACCGGAGAGGGTGAGCCCGCCCAGGACGGCCATGGTGGAAGGCGCGGTGAAGATGGTGTCCACCGCCCGCTCCACCGGCAGATTGGCGCCGCCGGCGATCAGCAGGTTTACAGAAAACAAAGCGGTCATGGTGATGATGCCCGCCAGCAGGTCCCGGACCTTGAGCCGCACGTGGACCACACCGGTGAAGAGACCCGCCAGAGCGCCCACCAGCAGGGAGATCACCAGTGTCAGCCAGGGGTCCACGCCCTTGATGAGCAGCAGCGCGGTGACGGCGGCGCCCAAGGGGAAGGTGCCGTCCACGCCCAGATCGGGGAAGTCCAGAATGGAATACGTAATATACACGCCGAAGGAGACCAGGGCGTAAATGAGTCCCTGGATCAGCGTGCTGACAAACAAGTCTGCCATGGCAGACCCTCCTTTGCAGAGAAAATCAACGGACCGTGTTGCGGATGGTGCCGATGCCCTGAATGGTGCACTCCACTACGTCGCCGGTGTTCAGGAATTTGGGGGGATCAAAGCCCATACCCACACCGGCAGGGGTGCCGGTGGCGATGATGGTGCCGGGCAGCAGCGTCATCCCGGCGGTGAGCTCCTCCAGAAGGGCGGGGATGCCGGTGAGGAAGAGACGGGTGTTGGAGTGCTGCCGGGGCTCGCCATTGACGGCGGAGGAGATGTCCAGGGCCGGGGGAAAGGCGATCTCATCGGCGGTGACGATGCAGGGACCCATGGGGGTGAAGCCGTCCAGGCTCTTGCCGAAATACCACTGCTTGTGGCCGGTCTGCACGTCCCGGGCGGAGACATCGTTGATGACCGTGTAGCCGAAGATGTAGTCCCCGGCCTCCTCCGCCTTCACGTTCCGGGCGGTCCTGCCCAGGATGACGCCCAGCTCCACCTCGTAGTCCAACCGCTCCACCAGGTCGGCGTGGCGCTGGATGTCTCCCTCCGGCGCCACGGCCTGGGAGACCCGCTTGGAGAAGTACACCGCTACCGGCTTTTCCTTGGTGAAGGCCTCGGCGCTGTAGTGGGCGGCCTCCTCAGCGTGGTCCTTGTAGTTCATGCCCAGGCACAAAATGTCCTGCCGGGGGCGGGGGATGGGGGCCAGCAGCTCCACATCCGCCAATTTCACCTGGACGCCGCTGCGCTCCGCCGCAGAGGCGGCGGAGCGGAGGTCGACAGGGGACGCAGTCTCAATGAGGGTATTCATGTCGGGGTAGTCCAGGGGCATGACGGCGGTCTCGTCCTGGGTGAGGACACCCACGTGCTGGACATGTTCAAAGCAATAGGTGATGAGTTTCATAAAGCTGTTCCTCTTTTCTGATGTGAAAGATTATTCCGCGCACTCCTGGGCGGACTGGGCGATATCGTCGGGAACGGTGATCCCCAGGGCGGAGAGGGCATCGGAGTTGATATAGAGGCCGTAGTTCTCAATGGTCTCGTAGGGGAGATCCTCGCAGGTGGCCTCACCGGTGAGGACCTTGGCGGCCATCTTGCCGGTCTGGATGCCCAGCTGGACATAGTCCAGTCCGGCGCCGGCTACGCAGCCCAGCTTCACCTGCTCTACCTCGGAGCCGTAGACGGGAATGCCGGCCTCATCGGTCTTTTCCAGAATAGAAGTGAGGACACCCACCACGTTGTTGTCAGTCAGGTTGGACAGGCAGTCCACACCGTCGGCGATCAGCTGATCTACCGCCTGGGGGACCTCCGCCTGGGAGGTGACGCCCACGGTGTCGATGGTGAAGCCGTAGTCCGCAGCCAGGTCCTCATAGATGCCCACGGAGTAGACGGAGTTGGGCTCGCTGGTGGTGTAGATGATGCCGATGGTGTCGGCCTCGGGCTGCAGCGCCCGGATCAGCTTCAGCTGGCCCTCCACCGGCAGGGCGTCGGAGGTGCCGGTGATGTTGCCGGAATCCAGGTGAGCGCCCACGGGATCGGTGATGGCGGTGAAGATCACGGGAATGTCCTTGTCCTCGGCGGCGTTGAAGCAGGCCACGGCGGAGTTGGTGGCGATGCCCACCATCAAATCCACGTCCTCGGCGGAGAAGGCATCGCCGATCTGGGTGGTCATGGTGTCGTCAAAGTCGGCGTTGCGGTAATCCACCTCAAAGTCCACGCCTTCCTTCAGCCCGGCCTCTTCCAGCCCCTGGAGAAAGCCCTCCCGGCAGTTGTCCAGGGAGGCGTGCTGGCCGTACTGGCTGATGCCGATGAGGTACTTGGAGGAGCCGTCGCCGGTGTTGTCGGAAGTGGTCTCCTGGCTGCCGCAGGCGGCCAGGGACAGCGTCATCACGAGAGCCAGAGCGGCGGATACGAAGTTACGGAAGTTTTTCATAGCAATTCTCCTATCTGAATTCAAAATGATGGTTGTGGATGGGGTCAGAGGGAATGCATCTCCCGCCATCGTCTTGTGTTCCGTTTCATCGCTTCGGCCTCCTTTTCGGAAATAAAAAAAGTCCTGTCCCATCATTGGGACAAGACTTGAAATCCTGCGGTACCACCCAAGTTGACGCATAGCGCCCGCTCGTTTCACGGACCTCTATCCGTGCCGCCCTGGTAACGGGTGCGGTCCCCGTCAGAGGCTACTGAGGCGCTGCCTGTTCGCTCTGCCCTCGCAAGTCCATTCACCGGAAAGTCCTCTGCCGTGATCCCACCACCCACGGCTCTCTGAAAGGTTGCCCAACCGGGTACTCCTCTTGCTCATCGGTTTTTCTGATTGCTTTGCATTATACGCAGGGAGAAGGGGAAAGTCAACTGTTTTTTTGCACAAAACCGGACGTGAAAAATCTGCCCGATTTACAAAGCCGGGGCGGGGAAAAGCAAGATAATCTATACCCCGGGCGGAGGCGGAATGGGACCGTCCCCACCCGGGATATGAAAAGGATGCAAAATGTTCGCAGAATAAAAACGGAGAGAAAACGAACTCAGGAGAGCAGCAGTTTGTCGTCGGCCTCGTCGGAGCCGCTGGCCTTGCTGAAGAGGGCCAGCAGGTCGGGGACCGTCAGCTTTTTCTTGTCCTCGCCGGAGACGTCGATGACGACTTTCCCGTCATACATCATGATGAGCCGATTGCCGTGGGCAATGGCGTCTTTCATGTTGTGGGTGACCATCATGGTGGTCAGGTGGTTTTCCTCTACGATTCGGTCGCTGAGGGCCAGGACCTTGGCGGCGGTCTTGGGGTCCAGAGCGGCGGTGTGCTCGTCCAGAAGCAGCAGCTTGGGCTTTTTCAGCGCCGCCATCAGCAGCGTCAGTGCCTGACGCTGGCCGCCGGAAAGCAGACCCACCTTGCTGGTGAGCCGGTCCTCCAGGCCCAGATCCAATCCCTTGAGCAGTTCCCGGTAATCATTGCGCTCCGCTCGGGTGATGCCCCACTTCAACCCCCGGTGCTGGCCCCGGCGGGCCGCCAGCGCCAGATTTTCCTCGATCTGCATGGTGGGGGCGGTGCCCATCATGGGGTCCTGGAACACCCGGCCGATGAAGGGGGCTCGTTTGAACTCCGGCAGACGGGTGACGTCGGTGCCGTCGATGGTGATGGACCCCTCATCCACGGACCACACGCCGGCCACGGCGTTGAGCATGGTGGACTTGCCGGCGCCGTTGCCGCCGATGACGGTGACGAAGTCCCCGTCGTGGAGGGTCAGGTTCACGCCCCGCAGGGCCTGCTTTTCATTGATGGTGCCTGCGTTGAAGGTTTTCCAGATGTTGCGCAGTTCAAGCATTGTCCTTGCCCTCCTTTCCGGCGGAGACAGCGGCCTCCGCGTTTTCCGGCTGATGCTTGATCTTGACGGGAATGTACTTGCCCTTCCAGTAAGGCACTGCCAGGAAGATTGCCACGATGGCGGCGGAGAGGACCTTGAGCATGTCGGAGTCCACCTTCAGCCACAGCACCACCTGCATCACCAGATAGTAGATGATGGCGCCGAACACCACGCCCAGCAGCTTGAGGGCGAAGTTGCGGAAGATCCGGGAGAAGAGTACGTCACCGATGATGACGGCGGCCAGGCCGATGACGATGGCGCCACGGCCGGTGTTGGTGTCGATGAAGCCCTGATACTGGGCCAGCAGGCCGGAGGAGAGGGCCACGAGGCCGTTGGAGAGCATCAGGCCCAACACCTTGTTGAAGTTCACGTTGATGCCCTGAGCCCGGCTCATGTTGGGGTTGGCGCCGGTGGCCCGGATGGAGCAGCCCATCTCCGTACCGAAGAACCAGTACAGGATTACGATGATGGCGGCGCAGAAGATGGCGCCCCACAGGATGGGGCTCTTGTACCAGGGATAGGTTCCGTCAAAGAGGTAACGGGAGGAGACCACCAGATCGTACTTGTCCACGCTGATGGCCTGATTGGCCTTGCCGGCGCCGCTGCCCCAGCCCATGATCTTGAGGTTGATGGAATAAAGGGACAGCTGGGTCAAAATGCCGGCCAGCAGCGCTTGGATACCCATGGCGGTATGGAGCAGGCCGGTGATGAGTCCTGCCGCCATGCCCGCGAGGAACGCGCACAGCAGCGCCACGGGGACGCTGTGGCCGTTGATGATCATCATGACGCACACGGCGCCGCCGGTGCACATGGTGCCGTCCACGGTCAGATCGGCGATGTCCAGGATCTTATAGGTAAGATAGACACCGATAGCCATGATGCCCCAGATCAGGCCCTGGGCCACGCCGCCGGGCAGGCTGGACACCAGATTTGCGAAGTCTAGCATGGTTGATCTCCTCCAGAAGCTTTATATAGTGTGATAAAAAACCTTTGCCTGTCAGAAAACCGCGAGAAAGGCTTCCCTTTCTCGCGGTTTTTCGTGGGAAGGATCAGGCGATGGCTTCATAACCCTCGGGGATGGTGACACCCAGGGAGCTGGCCAGATCGGGGTTGTACTTCTTGGTGAACTGGGGCGCGTACTCGATGGGCATCTCGGAGATGTCCGCCTCACCGGTGAGGATCTTGACGGCCATCTTGCCGGTGGCAACGCCCAGGTCGTAGTAGCTGATGGAGAGAGTGGCTACGCCGCAGCCCTTGCAGATGCCCTCCTCACCGGCCACGATGGGAACGCCGGCGGGCTGGGCCACGTTGTTGATGGCTTCGGTGTTGGAGGCGGCGGTGTTGTCGGTGGGGATATACAGCACGTCGCAGTTGCTGCAGGCAGTATTGGTGACGGAGGTGACGTCGTTGGAGTCCACAAAGCTGTACAGCTCACAGGTGTAGCCCAGATCCTCCAGGTAGCCCTTCACGGTCTCCACCTGATACTGGCTGTTGGCCTCGGCGGAGCAGTAGAGAAGGCCCACGGTCTTGGCGTTGGGGAAGAGCTCCTTGACCATGGCGGCCTGCTCGTCCAGAGGAGCCAGGTCGGAGGTACCGGAGACGTTGCTGCCCACGGTGCCGTTGAAGTCATCAATGCCCAGGGCCACGCCGTACTCGGTGATGGAGGTGCCCAGGATGGGGATGGTGCCGGTGGCGGCGGAGGCGGCCTGGAGGGCGGCGGTGCCGTTGGCCATGATCAGATCCACGCCTTCGGAGACGAAGGAGCCGCAGATGGTGGTGCAGGTGGCGGAGTCACCGGCGGCGTTCTGCTCGTTCCAGTTGACGTTCTCCGCACCGAGGGCCTCCTCCACGGCGTCCTTGAAGCCCTGGGTGGCGGCGTCCAGTGCGTCGTGCTGGACCAGCTGGCAGATGCCGATGTTGAAGGGATGGGCGTCGG
>FR890872.1:15537-23740 GCA_000436875.1 Oscillibacter sp. CAG:155
GATAAAGCAAGCAACTTCTTTTTCATACACGCAATCTCCTTTGCTGTTTATTGAATGAGGAAAACCTTATCACAAAAGCGGCCCTGTCCGAAGGACAGAGCCGCTTTCCTGAACGGAATCAGCGCCTTTCTCGATCGGACGGTCAGGCATCCTGCGTCTGTGCGCACCCAAAGCGGCCCGCCGGGCGGACCTGATCGGCGTAATAAAAGCGGCTGAACAACAAACGCATCGCAAGCCCCTCCCTGACTCAGAAAGGTGATCTCTCTTTACTTTCGTAGCATACAGCTTTAAAGAAATAAAGTCAACCGTCATTTTTGACAAATTCAAAATGCCGTCTGGGGAAAACGGGAACGCGGCAAAAAAAGCGGGGCGGAAAACGGCTGGGAGAGCGGGGCGCAGGCCGTTGTGCGATTTGAAAAAAGAGGGCCCGGGCAGGGCCCGGGCAGGGAAAAAGCTGCCGTTGACAATTTTGAAAGGGGATGCTATATTGGTACAGTATTTTTGGAAACGCTCTGAGCGGCGGTTTGCGGCAAAGGCCGCACGGCGACAATCGAACAGACAGCTTTCACCGCGGATCGCAGCTGAACGTCCCGAAAAAGACGAGACTTTTAGCCGCAAAATGGGTCCGGCGGTGCTTCTTTTTTTCAGGGCCGCGCAGGCATCCGCAATGGGCATTCTCCCCCGAAAGGGCGGGCATGATACAAGAGCAATCTACAAAAGGTAAGGTGAGTGGCATGTCAACCAAATTCGTATTCGTCACCGGCGGCGTGGTCTCCGGACTGGGCAAGGGCATCTGCGCCGCGTCCCTGGGCCGTCTGCTCAAGCAGCGGGGCCTGCGGGTGCGCAACCAGAAGTTCGACCCCTATATCAACGTGGACCCCGGCACCATGAGCCCCTATCAGCACGGAGAAGTCTTCGTCACCGACGACGGCGCCGAGACGGATCTGGATCTGGGCCACTATGAGCGGTTCGTGGACGAGGACCTTTCCGGCAACTCCTCCGTCTCCTCCGGCAAGATTTACTGGTCCGTTCTGAACCGGGAGCGCCGGGGTGACTATCTGGGTGCCACTGTTCAGATTATCCCTCATATCACCAACGAAATCAAGAGCCGGGTTTACGCCATGGCCTCCGAGGATGTGGACGTGGTCATCACCGAGATCGGCGGCACCGTGGGCGACATCGAGTCCCAGCCCTTCCTGGAGGCCATCCGCCAGGTGTACGCCGAGCGACCCCGGGGCGATGTGCTGTTCATCCATGTGCCGCTGATCGTCCAGATCCCCGGCAGCGGCGAGCTCAAGAGCAAGCCCACCCAGCACTCCGTCAAGGAGCTGCTGAGCCTGGGCATCCAGCCGGACGTGCTGGTGTGCCGGTGCGATGTGCCCATCACCGACGATGTGAAAAAGAAGATCGCCCTCTTCTGCAATGTGGAGCCGGACTGCGTTATCCAGAACACCACTGCGGAGACCCTCTATGAGGTGCCGCTGCTGATGGCCAGGGAGGGACTGGACGAGGTGGTCTGCCGGAAGCTGGGCCTCATCACCCACCAGCCGGATCTGCGGGAGTGGAGTGCCATGGTCCGCCGGGAGAAGAACGCCCACCGGAAGGTGCGTATCGCCTTGGTAGGCAAGTACACCCAGCTCCACGACGCATACCTCTCTGTCGTGGAGTCTCTCAACCACGCCGGTACGGCCAACGACGCCGTGGTGGACATCAAGTGGGTGGATTCCGAGACGCTGACGGAAAAGAACGTGCGCGAGGAGCTCTCCGACGTGTCCGGTGTGCTGGTGCCCGGCGGCTTCGGTGACCGGGGCATCGAGGGCATGATCTGCGCCGTCCGCTACGCCCGGGAAAACGGCGTGCCCTATTTCGGCATCTGCCTGGGGATGCAGATGGCGGTGATCGAGTTTGCCCGCCACGTACTGGGTTATGCCGACGCCAACTCTTCCGAGTTTTCCGAGACCAGCCAGCACCCGGTGATCGATCTGATGCCGGACCAGGTGAACATCACGGACAAGGGCGGCACCATGCGCCTGGGCAAGTACCCCTGCGTGCTGCTGGAGGGCACTCGCAGCCGGGAACTGTACGGCCAGCCCGAGATCTCCGAGCGGCACCGCCACCGCTTTGAGTTCAACAACGACTACCGCGAGGAGATGCAGTCCCACGGCATGACGCTGGCGGGCCTTTCTCCCAATGGCCGCCTGGTGGAGATCGTGGAGCTGCCGGACCACCCCTGGTTCGTGGGTGCCCAGTTCCATCCGGAGTTCAAGAGCCGTCCCGACCGGCCCCATCCGCTGTTCTTCGGCTTCATCCGGGCAGCGCTGGAGCGGGGAGAGAACGAGAAGTAAGCGCATCGGAGGTACACCGGGCCGGAGACGGCCCGGACCGCAACGAAGGACCCTTCCAAACAGGAACTTGCCTGCCTGTGGGCGGGCGGCACCGGAAAAGCCTCCCGGGAGGCTTGCAGAAAGGATGGTACCGTGAATCATTTTCATCAGATTGCTGCCCTGCTGGAGCGCTATGGCCTGGACGCCATGCTGCTCACCGGCGAAGCAAACCGCTTTTATGCCTCCGGATTCCACTCCGCCGGAACGGACGGCGTGGCTCTGGTCACCCGCAAGAAGGCGTATTACTTCACCGACTCCCGCTATACGGAGGCGGCGGGCCGCTGCGTGCAGGGTGCGGAGATCCGGGAAGTGGGGCCGGGCCGGGGATATGCTGTGCTGCTGACCGAGGCACTGGGCGAGCAGAAGGTGTGCCGGCTGGGGTTTGAAGAGGCGTATATGACGGTGCTGGAGCATGAGCGCTACCGCAAGGCGCTGCCCTGCGAGCTGGTTCCGGCCACGGAACTTTTGCAGCAGCTGCGGACCGTGAAGGACGCCGAGGAGCTGGACGCCATGGTGGCGGCTCAGCGGATCGCGGAAAAAGCACTGGACGTGATCCTGGAGGAGATCCGCCCCGGCGTCACGGAGAAGGAGATCGCCGCCCGGCTGCAGTATCTGATGCTCCATTTCGGCGCGGAGAACATGTCCTTTGATCCCATCGTGGTCTCCGGCCCCAACGGAAGTCTGCCCCACGGTGTACCGGGGGAGCGGGCCATCCAGCGGGGAGAGTTCGTCACCATGGACTTTGGCTGCATTTACCACGGGTACTGTTCCGATATGACCCGTACCGTAGCGGTGGGCTTTGCCACGGAGGAGATGCAGAAGGTGTATCAGACCGTGCTCTCCGCTCAGCAGGCGGGGATCGCCGCCGCCCGGGCCGGGGTCACCGGGCGGGACGTGGACGCCGCTGCCCGGGCAGTCATTGCCGCCGCCGGGTACGGGGCGTATTTCGGACACAGCTTCGGCCATGGTGTGGGGGTGGAGATCCACGAATCCCCCAACGCCTCCCCCTCCAATGAACAGCCCCTGCCTGCCGGAGCGGTGATCTCGGCAGAGCCGGGCATCTACCTGCCGGGGAAGCTGGGCGTGCGGATCGAAGATGTGATTTTGCTCACGGAGACCGGCTGCCGGAACCTGACCAAGGCCCCCAAAGAGCTGCTGATTTTGTGATAAACGATTACGGCGCGGCAGTTTTGCCGCGCCGGCATTTTTTCTCTCTTTTGCGGCTTGACAACCGCCGCCGGGCGGCGGCATAATCAATCAGGAATACAAATGTGACGCAATGTTACGTGAAAGGAACGAAACGATGGATACCATTTACATCACCGGACACCGAAACCCGGACACCGACTCCGTAGTCTCTGCCATGGCGTACGCCGCATTGAAAAACGCTCTGGGAGACCGGCGGTATCAGGCTGCCCGTCTGGGCCAGGTCAGCGACGAGACCCAGACCGTGCTCAACCGGTTCGGAGTCCAGCCCCCCAAGCTGATCGGAGACGTCCGCACCCAGGTGCGGGACCTTGCCTACGATACACCTCCTACCCTCTCCGCAGCCGCCACCATCAGCCGCGGCTGGCAGACCATGCAGGCGGAGAAGATCTCCGCCATTCCCGTGGCCAACGAGGACGGCACCCTTTTCGGCATGCTCTCCGCCGGCGACGTGGCCAACTACGACATGTCCTCCGTCCGCAATCCCCAGGTAGCGGAGATGCCCATCTATAACCTGCTCTCCGTGCTGGAGGGCAAGATCCTCAACGCCGACGGCGAACTGCGGGATTCGATTTCCGGTGAAGTGACCATCGCGCTGCCGGTGTGCCGGGAGAATTTGCTCTTCTCCAACCGGGACAGCATCGTCATCTGCGGCGACCAGCCGGATATGATCCGCCGGGCACTGGAAATGCAGGTCAACTGCATCATCGTCTGCCAGGCGGAGGTGAGCCAGGATCTGCTGGACATGCAGACCGGCACATGCATCATCTCCACCCAGTATGACGCCTACCGGGCGGTGCGCCTCATTTATCACGCCCTGCCCATCTCCCACATCTGCAAGACCAAGGATCTGGTCTGCTTCCATCTGGACGATTACATCGACGACGTGCGGGATACCGTGCTGGAAAGCCGGTTCCGCGCATACCCGATCCTGGACGAGGAGGAGCGCGTGGTGGGCACGCTGTCCCGCTTCCATCTGCTCAAACCCCGCCGCAAGCAGGTGGTGCTGGTGGACCACAATGAGAAGGCCCAGTCCGTGATGGGTCTGGACCAGGCGGAGATCCTGGAGATCGTGGACCATCACCGTCTGGCGGACATCCAGACCAACAACCCCATTTACGTCCGCAACGAGCCGGTGGGTAGCACTGCCACCATTGTGGCCGGTATGTACCAGGAAAAGGGACTGATGCCCACCGCCAAGATGGCGGGACTGCTGGCCTCCGCCATCGTTTCCGATACCGTCATGTTCAAGTCTCCCACCTGCACCCAGCGGGACATTGATGTGGCAAACCGCATGGCCCGCATCGCCAACGTCTCTCTCGATGAGCTGGGCAAGGCCATCTTCTCCGCCACCTGCGGTGACGACAAGAGCGCTGAGGCCATTTTGTATACGGATTACAAGGAGTTCCACATCGCAGGTCATGACCTGGCGGTGAGCCAGGTCACCTGCATGGACTCTGAGCGGCTGCTCAAGCGCAAGGATGAGTTTTTGAAGATCATGGCTGACATTCGGCAGAAGAAGAAGTTCGACACCGTGGTGCTGATGATCACCGATGTGCTGCTGGAGGGCAGCCAGCTGCTCTATGTGGGCGATGAGGAGACCATCCACCAGGCCTTCAACATCAAGGGCAGCGAGAACTGTGCCTTCGTGCCCAAGATCATGAGCCGGAAAAAGCAGGTCATTCCCATGCTCTCCGGCCTGTGGGGCTGATGGGCTGTTTCGGTTCCTGCAAAAAGAAACCCGGAAGGGAAGCATTGGCTTCCCTTCCGGGTTTTTGTATGGCTGGTAATGCTGCCGCAGGCGGGGTCAGCGCCGCAGGGCGTCTCCCAGAAGGGCCAGCAGCGCGGCAATATCCTCCGGGGTCAGGTCCCGGGGCGAAGGGTCGGACGGATTCATGGCGCTCACCGCCTTCTCCGCCGGTGCAGGCGGACGGAGAGGGGCACGGAGGCGGCCGTGAGCACCACAGCGGCCAGGGCGGCGGTGAGAAGCACGGAGAAAAGGGTGGGGGTGCGGTCCAGGTCCGGGGCGATGCCGGCCACGGCGCCGGCGCTGCCGCACACTAGGAAGATGATGAAGAACATCAGGAGACGTCCCCGCTCCGTGCCGAAGCGGAACATCAGCGGCAGCGTCAGGTCCAGAACACACACGCTGACGCACAGCGCCAGCAGCAGGGCGGCGGGGGAGGCGCTGCGGGCAGCTGGCAACACCAGGGAGAGCACCGCCTGCAAAAGCAGGGAGGCCGCGGTGGCCGCCAGGATGAACAGCCATCCGAAGACGTATTTGCTCAGCACGATGTCCCGGTCGGAGTAGGGCATCATGGCCGCCAGCTGGTTCCATTTGCTCCGCTCGTCGTAGGCCATGGCGGTGTAGGGCAGCATGGCGGCGTAGATGACGGCGAAGACGGCGTTGAAGGAGCCGGGGATGGCGGAAAAGACCAGGATTACCAGAAGAAAGATCCGGGTCTGCTTCCACATGACATAGAAGTCCTTTAAGATCAGCGCCTGCATGAATCCTTCCCTCCTTTCACCAGAAAGAGAATGATGTCCTCCACGGTAGGCCGTTCCAGCTCCAGCGTGGCGGGGACTTCGCTCCGCCGCACCAGGCACCGGGCGCCTCCCAGCCCGCTGGAGACCCGGCCCACCACGGCCTCGCTGCGGAGGCTGTCGGCCTGTTCCGCTGTGCCCACGAAAATGGCGTATTCCTCCAGAAGGCGGTCCTTCTCATCGCAGAAGAGGAGCGTCCCCTGGTGCAAAAAGGCGATGTAGTCGCAGAGTTTTTCCAGGTCCGAGAGGATGTGGGAGGAGATGAGGATGGAATGGTCTTCTTCCCGGGTAAACTCGTTGAACAGCTCCAGCACTTCGTCCCGGACGATGGGGTCCAGGCCGGCGGTGGCCTCATCCAGCACCAGCAGCTTGGGATCGTGGGCCAGGGCGGAGGCAATGGCCAGCTTCATCTTCATGCCCCGGGAGAAGTCCTTGAACTGCTTGTCGCGGGGCAGGGAGAAGCGGTCCAGATAGCTGTCATAGCGGTGCTTGTCCCAGCGGCGATAGGTTTTGGCGAGAATTTTTCCCACCTGGACGGCGTTGAGCGTCTCAGGGAAGTAGGCCTCATCCAGCACCACCCCCACATCCTCCTTGGCCGTGAGGACCTGCGGAGAGGCGGTGTCTACCCCCAGCAGGGTGCAGCGGCCGCTGTCGGGCCGCAGGGCGCCCATCATCAGACGGATGGCCGTGGTTTTTCCGGCGCCGTTTTCCCCCACCAGTCCGCAGATGGTGCCGCTGGGAACGGTCAGGGACAGGTCCTGGATGGCAAAGCCCGGAAAGGCTTTGCAGACATGGGACAGCTCGATGGCATTCATAAAGAGGAATCCTCCTTCAGCAGGATGTGGAGCATTTCCGTCAGTTCGCCGGGAGATACACCGCACTGGGCCGCAAGCTCCACGGCGGCGCCAAGGTGATCCTCCAGCTCCTTGAGCTTTTGCTCCCGGATCAGATCCAGGTTCTTCTCCGCCACGAAGCACCCCTTGCCGGCCACGGTGTACAAAAAGCCGTCGGCTTCCAGCTCGTCGTAGGCCCGCTTCGTGGTGATGACGGAGACCCGGAGATCCTTGGCCAGCGCTCGGATAGAGGGCAGGGCCTCTCCGGGCGAGAGCTTTCCGGCGATGATCTGGGCCTTGATCTGGGAGTAGATCTGCTCGTAGATTGGTTGGTTGTTGGTATTTCGGATGATGAGTTCCATGGAGATCCTCCGTTCGTACTGTACATGTACAGTATATACACTATGCACAGATTGTCAAGGGGGGTGGGTGAAATTTTTCTTTGTGGGGTTTGGCACTAGGAAATGGCCGGAAGATGTGATATACTTCCCAGTTAGATTCAAAATAGGAGGGTTTTGGCTTGGAAACCGTCAGCGGTGTGAGCAACTGGAAACTGGTGATCCGGCGGGAGGAACAGGCGGTCTGCATCCTCCGGGGCGTGACCTGCGATGAGCGGGCCGTTTTGCCGGAGGAGCTGTTCGGCCTGCCGGTGACGGAGCTGGGGGGCCACGCCCTCTCGCCCACTGCCCCCGCCCGGGCGGACGGGGAGGAGGTGCTGGTCTCCTGCGGATTGACGGGCGGGGAGGCCCAGTGGGACAACCGCCGCCTGACGGACCTGACGCTGCCCGCCGCCCTGCGGAAGGTGGGGGATTACGCCCTGCTCAACTGCAGCAATCTCAAGACCCTTCGCCTCCACGACGGTGTGACCTTCTGGGGCGGCGGTGCACTGATGAACTGCCGCAGCCTGGATACCTTCTTCCTCACCCGGATGGGGGAGCAGCAGGAGTCCCTCTCCTACTTTGCCGACGAGCTGAGCCGGGAGTTGGATGTGACGATTTACGAGACGGATGGCCAGATGGTGCATCTGGTGTTCCCCGAGTATGTGGAGGCCTATGAGGAGAACTGCCCCGCCCATCACTTTGATTACAACATCTACGGCGCCGGCTATCCCTATCACCACTGCTTCCGCCAGAAGAAGCTGAGCCTGCGGGAGTATGACACGCTGTGGAAGGGCTTTTTGGGGATGGAGCACGACGAGGAGAGCGGGCTGCGGCTGGCGTGGTGGCGGGTCCGCTA
>FR890872.1:23783-29814 GCA_000436875.1 Oscillibacter sp. CAG:155
ACGGGCGGCCCGGCGGTACTGGGACCACCTGGAACGCCACGCCGGCGGAGTGCTGCGGTGGCTGGTTTCCCAGCGGGACGCGGCGGGCATTGCCTTTTTTCTGGGACAGGCGGCCCCGGAGGAGGCGGCAGTGGCCCAGGCCTGCGAGGCGGCCCGGGAGCAGCGCGCGGCGGAGTGTCTGGCGGTGCTGCTGGAGCAGCGGCACCGGAGGTTTTCCGCCGCTGCGGAAAAGCGGTTTGACCTTTGAGCACGGAGAAAGGAGGGATGGCCATGGAGAACCGGGGCGAAAAGACGTCCGGCAAGGGTTTTGCGGAGATCGGACAGGAGATTTTGTTTGCCGCCCGGAATGAGCTGTATCTGAACCTGCCGTATCTGGACGTGGCGCTGTGCGCCCTGGCGTTCCGGCCCGGCGGGGATGTGACGCTGTCCCTGGCCACGGACGGGGAGACGCTGTACTATGACGGAGCCTGGCTCTCGGACCGGTATCTCCGCTCCCGGGTGCTGACCAATCGGGCCTACCTCCACGTGATCCTCCACTGTATGCTGCGGCACCTGGGGAAGAAGCAGGGCAAGGCACCGGAGCTGTGGGACCTTGCCTGTGACGCGGCGGTGGAGAGTATTCTGGATGAGCTGAACTACGCCTGTTTGAACGAGGGCACCGTCCCCATGAAGCAGAAATTCTGGGGGGAGTGCCGCCGGGAGATGAAGGTGCTGACGGCGGAGGGCATCTACCGCCATCTGCTGCGGCGGAACCTGCCGCCCTATGAGCTGGCCCAGCTGCAGCGGGTATTCCTGGTGGACGACCACGGGCTGTGGGCGCCGGAGGGCCAACAGGACCAGAAGCAGCAGAGCCGCCAGGACCAGAAGTGGCAGGACCTGGCGGAAAAGACCCAGACGGGGCTGGAGACGGTGATGAGCAGCCAGGGCACCGGTGGGGAGACCGTGCTGGAGCAGGTGCGGGTGGCCAACCGGGAAGACGTGGACTACCGGGCGTTTCTCCGGCGCTTCGCGGTGCCCCGGGAGGTGATGGCCGTGGACGGCGATGCCTTCGACTACATCTTCTATACCTACGGCCTCCAGCTCTATGGCAATATGCCCCTGGTGGAGCCGCCGGAGACCAAGGAGGAAAAGCGGATCGAGGACTTCGTCATTGCGGTGGATACCTCCATGTCCACCTCCGGGGCCCTGGTGCGGGAGTTTCTGGCCTGCACGTATGCCATTTTGCGCTCCACGGAGACCTTCACCCGGAAGGTGAACATCCGTATTTTGCAGTGCGACGACCAGGTACGGGCGGACACCGTGATCCACGACCTGGAGGAACTGAAAACATACATGGAGAACTTCCAGCTCTCCGGGGGCAGCGCCACGGATTTTCGGCCGGTGTTTGCCTATGTGGCGCAGCTCCAGGCCCAGGGAGAATTTACGAATCTGCGGGGCCTGGTGTACTTCACCGACGGAATGGGAATCTATCCTCAGAAGCGTCCGCCCTATGACACGGCGTTCGTGCTGCTGGAGGAGCCGCCCCTGAGCGTGAAGATGCCGCCTTGGGCCATTCGGCTGGTGCTGACGGCACCGGCGCTGGAAAAGGCCCGACAGGAGACGCAGGCGGCATGGACGGACGAGATCGACTGGGACGAGCTGCCCCAGCTGTAAGGAGAGAATCGGCATGAACATCAAACAGGCAAAGCAGGAGATCACCAACACCCTCAAGGCGTATCTGACCCGGGACGAGTGGGGAAACTACCTCATCCCCACGGTGCGCCAGCGTCCCATTCTGCTCATGGGCCCTCCGGGCATCGGCAAGACCCAGATCATGGAGCAGATCGCCGCGGAGACGGGGGTGGGCCTGGTGGCCTACACCATCACCCATCACACCCGGCAAAGCGCCATTGGTCTGCCCTTTATCGAAAAGCGGACCTACGGTGGGGAGACCTTCTCCGTGACGGAGTACACCATGAGTGAGATTCTGGCCTCGGTATACCAGATGATGGAGCGGACGGGCCTCAAAGAGGGGATTTTGTTCCTGGACGAGATCAACTGCGTCAGTGAGACCCTGGCACCCATGATGCTGCAGTTCCTCCAGTGCAAGACCTTCGGCAACCAGAAGCTGCCGGAGGGTTGGACCATTGTGGCGGCGGGCAACCCGCCGGAGTACAACAAATCCGTCCGGGACTTCGACGTGGTGACGCTGGACCGGGTGAAGCGGATCGACGTGGAAGAGGACTTCGCGGTATGGAAGGAATACGCCCAGCGCAAGGGCATCCACGGGGCAGTGGTGTCCTACCTGGACATCAAGAAGGAGAACTTCTACCGGATCGAGACCACGGTGGACGGGCTCCAGTTCGCCACGGCCCGTGGCTGGGAGGATTTGAGCGAGCTGATCTGTGCCTATGAAAAGCTGGGGCTGCGGGTGGACCGGCAGGTGGTAGGCCAGTATATCCAGCTGCCCCGCATCGCCAAGGACTTTGCCAACTATCTGGAACTTTACTATAAATACCAGCGTACCTACCATGTGGACGAGGTGCTACGGGGCGAGTGGAAGCCCGTCACGGTCTCAGAGCTGCGGGCGGCGCCCTTTGACGAGAAGCTCTCGGTGATGGGGCTGCTGTTCAGCCGCATGTCGGAGTCCGCCCGGGCGGTGCGCAAGCAGGACGCCCTGGCCACGGCCCTCCACGCCGACCTGACGGAGTTCAAGGAGCGCCTGGCCGCTGAACCGGCCCAGGAGGTGCTGGAGGATCTGGTGCGCCGCCGTCAGGCGGAGATGAAGCGGGCCCGGGAGGCCGGACAGCTGGACAAGGAGCGCCGGGAGCTGGACCAGCGGGAGATCCAGGCCCTGGAGACGTACCGGATGAATCTCAGCAAGGAGGATATCACCGCCGGCGATGCTGTCATGGAGGCAGTAAAGGGATGGTTTGCCGGAGAGGTGGAGCAGCGGCGGACGCTGGGGGCGGAGACGTCGGCACAGTTCGACAATGCTTTCCGCTTCCTGGAGCAGGCCTTCGGCCAGGGCCAGGAGCTGGTGATCTTCGTCACGGAGGTCACGGCCGGGTACGACGCCAGCTGGTTTGTGGAGAACTTCGGCTGTGACGCCTACTTCCGCCACAACCGGGAGCTGCTCTTTGATGATACCCGCCATCGGATTCGGGAGGAAATTCAGGCGGCCAGAGCCGCCGGAAGCGAGGAGGACAAAAGGGATGAATGAGGAACTCAAACAGGTGGAGACCGTGCTGGACGAGAAGGTCCGGCCCGCGCTGCGCAGCCACGGCGGCGCCATTGAGGTGGACCGGCTGGAAAACGGTGTGCTGTATGTGAAGCTGCTGGGCCACTGTGCCGGCTGTCCCTCGGCGGATCTGACCACGGAGACGCTGGTGGAGGCAGAGCTGGTGAAGGCATTGCCGGAGCTGGTGGAGAAGGTCTGTGTGGTGCAGGACGTCAGCGACGAGCTGTGGGAACAGGCGAAAAAGCTCCTGCGGGACCACCACCTGTAAAAGGCGGAACTTTCGGAGAAACCAAACAAAAAATCCCGTGCGCCGCGGCGCACGGGATTCTTTGTTGCATTTACCAGCTGTGGTAGCTCCAGGACTCCGAGGGGGTCATGGCGAAGTAGGTATAGTTGATGGTGTTGCCGCTGTCGCCCCAGGTGGTGTCGATGTGGTACTGGGTGCCATCCAGGGTGGCCAGCGTCCAGATATGGCTCGCGTTGGAGACGGTGGTGCAGTCGATGCCCTCCAGCTTGAGCAGCAGGTTGTACGCGCCGGTATAGCCGTCGCAGACCGCTTTGCCGGAGTGAAAGAGACTATAGGGGATGTGGCTGATGGACGTCTCCCCGGCGCTGTAATCATAGACGCAGTTCTCGCAGATCCAGGTGAAATACACCCGGGCCATCTCGTACTCCGACATGTCGGCCCGGAGGGCGCCGCTGCGCCAGAGCTGGTCGTGGACGGCAATGGCGGAGGCCATGGTCTCGTCCCGATAGGACTGGATGGCGTCTCCGGCGCTGGCGGCGGAGAAGGTCAGGATCACATCGCCGGAGATGGAGTAGGAGCAGGTGACGGTGTTATAGCACTGCTCGCAGTAGGTTTTGACGATGCTGAGCGCCTGCTGCATCACCTGCCGGGCAAAGGTACTGGTGACGCCGGGATCGTACCGGAGTTTGAGGGTGTTGGAATTGGTGGAGAGCATATAGCGGATGGACTGGTCCATTTCGTCAGCCGTGGAAGGGGCGGCGATATAGGTCCCGGCGGGGACCAGAGAGGCCAGCGTGGTGCCGGCGGCGGAATAGGCGCCGGCGATATCCCAGTTGGGGGTCAGGCGCAGCGAGGCATCCACCATCCGGGTGAGCATGGCGGCGCAGGCGCCCCGGGTGATGACCTGATCGGGCAGATAGGAGCCGGTGTCGTCGCTGCCGATGGAGACACCGGTGCGGTAAAGGGTCAGAATATCCCGGTAATAGGGGGTATATTCCGTCACGTCTGTGATGAACTTCCGGGAGGCGTAAGCCTGGGTCACCAGGGCGTCGTTGACGGCGGGCAGGGCTGCCTCCGGCAGGGTGCCCGCCAGCACATGGGCCACCTGGGCCCGGGTGGCGGCGGAGAAGTAGGTGCCGTCCAGTTCGCTGCCCAGCACGCCCTCGGCCTGCAGGTAGCGCAGGTAGGGCACGTAGGCGGCCTGTCCCACCGCGGTATAGCCGGAGGCACCGGCCTCTGCGCTGCCGGTGCGGTAGAGGCTGCGGATGCGCCCGGCAAAGATGATGATCTGTCCCACCGTCATGGAGTCCTGAAGGCCAAAGGTCCCGTCGACTTTGCCCACGGACAATCCGTACTCATACAGGGCCACCACGTTGTCATAAAACACCGAGCGCTCGCTCAGATCGGAGAACTCTCCGGAATAGGTCTTGCTGCGGGTGAAATTGCCGGTGGAGTCCGGCGCGGCCAGGGCGGGGACAGTCAGCAGCAGGCTCACAGCCAGCAGCATGGCGGCAATTCGCTTTTTCATGGGCACCTCCTTGGTAAGATCGGAATGGCTCTATGTAGCTTGGGGAAACGCCCGGAAACAGACGGTCAGGAGGGAATCTGAAGGTCTTCCGGGACCCGGTCCTCCACATAGGGGTTGAGATGTTCGTTCACCAGTGCCAGCGTCTCCTCCGCGTCCAGATGGATGAAGCCGTCGCTGCTGTGCCAGTCACCGGGCAGGGTGGAAAATTCCACGGCGTCGCTGCCCATTTTGATGGCCTCCGTCCCGAACCAGGCCATGTCGCTCAGGGACATGGAGGTGTCCACATACTGCTGGAAGATCTTTACAAAATCCCCCACCTTCCCCAGGTTGGACACCGTCAGCATCTGGGAGGCCACGGTTTTCAAAAAGGCCTGCTGGGTCTGCATCCGGCCGATGTCCTCCGTGCCGTAGCCAGTGCCGTCGTTGTTGTGGCGGAAACGGACCACCTCCATGGCCTCCTGGCCGCTCAAATGCTGCATCCCCTTGGAGAAGTGGATGTGAAGGTCCTGGAGGGGATCGTCGTAATTCATGTTGACAGGGACCTCAAAATCCACACCGCCGATGGCGTCCACCAGGGCCTCAAACCCCGAGAGATCCACGGCCACGGTAAAGTCCACCGGGATGCCAAGCTGTTCGGAGATGGTGTCCGCCAGCAGGTCCGAGCCGCCGGAGTTATAGGCGAAGTTGATCTTGTGCTTTTTGCCGTTGATGATGGCCTTGGTGTCCCGGGGGATGCTGGCGCCGTAGATGGTACCGTTCTGGCCGTCAAAACCGATGAGGATGTTGGTGTCGCTGCCGCCGTTGCCGTCATCCTCGCCGGAGAGGAGGATGGTGTAGAAATAGGGCTTGCGCTCCTTGTGAGCGGCCTGGGCGGCGGACTGTGTGTCCTCAAGCTTGGTGTCGGACAGCGTCTCCTCCTCCGCTGCATTTGCCTCCGCCAGGTTCGGGGCCTGGAAAAGACAGTGAACGCCGGCATAGAGGGCGGCGGCCACAACGGCTACCAGCAGTAAGGTCCGGGGCCAGCTGCGGCGGGGGT
>FR890873.1 GCA_000436875.1 Oscillibacter sp. CAG:155
CGGCCAATGGCCGGCGGGCGTTTGATCTTCCGATTCATTAGGACTCGGTCGTACTCTCCCGCTGCTTGCGGGCCGCCTCCTCCTGGCGTTTGGTCATCCGCCAGAGCGTAGTGCGGCTGACGCCCAGTTCCTTTGCCAGATCCTTTTTCCGAATGGTGGGCGGCAGAACCAGCGTGGTCCCACCCGGGGCAGAAAGTACTGTTCCGGCCGGGGCCGCCGCAGGACGCTCCTGGAACATATGCAGCTCCCGCAGATAGGCCGCATCCACAGGGCGGCCGTTGCTGAGCACCACTAACCGCTCACAGACATTGCGCAGTTCCCGCACATTGCCCGGCCAGTCGTATCGGCACAGCACTTCCCGTGCATCGGCAGTTAAGGCAGGTGCTGCTTTTCCCAATTCCGCAGACAAAATACACATCTGATGCTCCAGCAGCGGCAGGATATCTGCCGGACGCTCCCGCAGGGGTGGGATGTGGATTTCCAACGCATTGAGCCGGTAGAGGAGGTCGCTGCGGAACCTTCCCTTTGCGATCTGCTGCTGCAGATCCAGGTTGGTGGCCGCAATGACCCGCACATCCACAGGGATCACGGTGGTGCTGCCCACCCGCCGGATCTCCTTTTCCTGCAGGACCCGCAGGAGTTTCGCCTGCAGGGATACAGGGATCTCCCCGATCTCATCCAGGAAGATCGTACCGCGATGGGCCTGCTCAAAAAGGCCCACCTTTCCCTCCCGGGACGCACCGGAAAAGGCGCCCGGCTCATAGCCGAAAAGCTCGCTTTCCAGCAGGTTTCCCGGCAGCGTCGCGCAGTTCACCGCCACAAAGGGCTGGCTGTTTCGGCCGCTGGCGGCGTGGATGCTGTGGGCAAAGAGCTCCTTGCCGGTGCCGGTCTCGCCGGTGATGAGGACGTTGGAATTGTTGGCCTGACTGAACTGCTTGGCGATCTCCACCCGACTGCGCATGCTGTCGCTGACCGCGATGATATCCCGGAAGGAGTATTTTGCCGCCAGTCCCCGGCGGACCAGCCCCCGGCGGATCTGCCGCTCCTCCTGCAGGATCTTGGAGGCCGCGCTGGTGGTGATCAGCGTGCCGATGGCAGAAGTCTCGCCGCTGATGAGCCGGTACTTGACCATATACCGCTGCCCGTCCAGTGTCACAAGCTCCTCATCTCCGTCCCGGCAGGGACTTTTCCGGCTGCCGATGAAGGTCAGGGCATCGTTGATTTTTTCCACCGACTGTCCCTTCCACTCCTTTAAAAACGCCAGATGATACAGTCGGTACGCCTGGTTATTGGCCTCCAGGACCCGGCCGGATTCATCCACTGCCATCACCGCGTCCTCACTGTTGTCCAGGATCATGCGGATGATGTTGCTTTTGGTCCGTTCGGTGTTGATGCTGTGGGCAGCCTTCATGGCCTCGGACAGCGTCCGCCGCAGCGTCTCCATCCGCAGATGCACATAGGTGCATGGCACCCCCCGCTCCTGGCAGAAGTTGTACACCGTGCCGCCGCTGACCAGCGCATCCATGCCGTCCGCCTGGCAGGTCTCCGCAGTCCGAATGGCAGTCTCCTCGTCCTGTACGTCGTAAATGCGGATCTTTGCACCGCAGACCTCTTCCATGGCCGGCACCAGATCCTGAAGCTGGTCCCGGTCCAGGCAGAGCCCCAGATGGGCGGGATGATAAGTCTCCCGGCAGCGGCGCAGTGCCTCCAGCACATCCAGGCCGTCAAATACCAGCTGCGTGATATGCTTTTGAGGATACAGGTCACGGATTTTATTGTAGGTGATGCCCCGGGCCACGATCACGTCATACCGGTCCAGCTGCCACAGGATCTCCGGCGTGCCGAAACGGTGAATCACATCAATGTTCACCTCATCGCTGCCGTATTCCTGTGCCAGCTTCCGCATTGGCTCCATCAGATCCGGCGACGGCGCGAACACCATCACATTTACCATGTGTCCTCCTTTCCTCGAGAAAAAACAAGCTGAGCGGACCCGCGCTGTGCGGGTCCGCTCAGTAGTATAGCACATTTTGTCGATTAGCTCAAGCCGTTGCTGGCCATGTAATCCGCCTCGTACTCGCTGACATAGGC
>FR890874.1 GCA_000436875.1 Oscillibacter sp. CAG:155
CTTCTGGGCAACTCTGCCGGTGTGGGCCCCGAACTGGTGGCCAAGCTGGCTGTGTCCAACTACTACGCGGATTATTGCCGCCCGGTGATCATCGGCGACGTGCGGATGTTTGAGCACGGCCTGAAGGTGGTTGGCGGCGATGTGCCCCACTACGTCATCAGCGATCTGAGCGAGTGCGACTGGGAGCGGGGCTATCCGGTGCTGGACCTGAAGGATCAGGACCCCGAGCAGGTGGTGTACGGCGAGGCGAACGCCTATTGCGGAGCCAGCGACCTTCTGCAGCTGGACACGGCCATCGAACTGTGCAAGGCCGGTAAGATCGAAGGTTTCGTGTTCGGGCCCTTCCACAAGGGCGCCATGAAGATGGCAGGTCTCCACGATGAGAGCGAGCACACCTATCTGGCCCATGCATTCAACCTGACCACGCCCTTCTGCGAGGTCAACATGATGGACGATTTGATGACGGTGCGGACCACCAGCCATATCCCCATCAGCGAGGTCAGCGCCAACATCACGGAGCAGACGCTGCGGGAGGCCATCGAGCTGGGCGAGATCACCGGCGAGAGCTTCGGCCACAAGCCCCGGATCGCGGTGGCGGCGCTGAACCCCCACTGCGGCGAGTTCGGTCTGTGCGGCCGGGAGGAAGTGGACGTGATCCAGCCCACCATCGAGAAGGTGGTGAAGGAGACCGGCTGGAACGTGAGCGGTCCCTACTCCGCGGATACGCTGTTCATCAGCGCACTGGCGGGCGACTTCGACGTGGTGGTGACCATGTACCACGACCAGGGCCAGATCGCGCTGAAGTTGGTCGGCTTCCAGCGGTGCATCACGGTGGCGGGCGGCCAGCCCTATCCCATTGCCACCTGCGCCCACGGCACGGCCTTCGACAAGGTGGGCAAGGCCACCGCGACCACCGATTCCTTTGAACGTGCGGTCAAGGCCGTCTCCCGTATGGCCATTGCCAAGCGCACCAAGGTGTAAACAGCCATTACAGCGAATCATTCAAGGAGGGTAAAAACGTGGAGAAAGCAAAATTCAATTCCC
>FR890875.1 GCA_000436875.1 Oscillibacter sp. CAG:155
ATTACGAATATTGACCAACAGCAGACAGCGCCGGGGACTTTTCAGTCCCCGGCGCTGTTATTTGGTGAAGACCATGGTTATCCGGCGGTTTTTCCGCTGGGCTTGTGATCCGGGGATAGTTGAAAAACACATCCGTGTCTATCCGGGTGAATCCGCTTTCGAAAAGCGTATATACTGCTGATGGATGGGAAAATCCCCAGTTGGGAGATTACCGTTCCCGCACCTCATACAAATCTGTCCGCCGGGCAGAGAGAATGGGCAGCTGTTTGCGTACGGCCTCCAGGCGGTTGAGCTCCAGATCGGCCAGAAGCGTCGTCTCCTCCGCTCCGGCCCGGCAGAGCACTGTGCCCCAGGGGTCCACCGCCATGGAATTGCCATAGGCAACATAAGAGGCGTGCTCATCCCGGGCGGGGGAGACACCTACGGTGAAGCACTGATTGTCCACGGCCCGCTGACGGAAGAGCAGTTCCCAGTGAGCGGGGCCTGTGGTCATGTTGAACGCCGCCGGGACAAAGAGCACTTTTGCCCCCCGCAGACACATGCATCGGGCCAGTTCCTCAAACCGCAGGTCAAAGCAGATGCAAAGACCGCAGGTGCCGAATTCCGTCTCAAAGGTGGTGACGGCATTTCCTGGGGAGAGGGTGTCAGACTCCCGAAAGGACTGGCCGCCTTCCACGTCAATGTCAAAGAGATGGACCTTCCGGTGGCGGGCCAGGAGCTGGCCGTTCCGTCCGTAAACAAAACTGGTGTTGTAGACGTTTCCTTCCGCCAGCTCAGGAATGGACCCGCCCACAATGTAGAGCCCAAGCTCCGCCGCCAGGCGGGAGAGGGTCTCCTGGACCTCCCCGCCCTCCGGCTCACCGTAGGCCCGGAAACAGCGGTTTTCATAGGGGCAGCAGAACATCTCCGGCAGTACGGCGATGTCCGCGCCCGCCTGCTTGGCGGCCCGGATCTTTTCACAGGCGGTGCGGAGATTGGCGGCTTTATCTGCCGTTACCCGCATTTGAATCAGAGCAACACGCATTGGATATCCCTCCAGACCCCGGTGAACGCAGGTGCCCAGGCAGCAAAGGTAGCGGCAGGACCGGGGAGTTTGATGGATTTCATTATAACACGGGCGGCAGACAGGTACAACGCTGCAGCGGTCCGCCCACTGCTGAAAACTTTGCCGGAATCTGTGCAGACTAGGAGTGAGGCGTGCCGCAGGGCTGCTTTGGAAGATCCTGTCTGAAAAAATTTATGGTTGGGATTGACTTTTTGCAAAAAAGCGCATACAATACCTCAAGAATCAAAAGGGAGTAGCTGGCACATCCGATGTGTACCCGCAGGCGTCAGTACGGGCTTTGCCCCGCCACGGGTTGAAACGGCGAGACTTTTGCATCAATGCAGGAGGCATTGGCGCAAAAGCCTCGCCGCTTTTGCGTATTGCCGGAAAGGAATGTGGATGCAATGAGCGAAGAGAAGAAGGTATGGCAAAAAAACCGGATGGAATTGTTCCGGGATCTGAAGTGCGGGGAGGGAGGCCTTTCCGCCCAGGAGGCCAAGACGCGGCTGGAGACCTATGGTCCCAATGAACTTCACAGCGGTGAGAAAAAAAGCGTGCTGCGGATCTTCCTGGAGCAGTTTGCAGACTTTATCGTCATCATTCTGATTCTGGCGGCACTGATTTCCGCCGCCATGGGAGATGTGGAGAGCACGGTGGTCATCCTGGCGGTCATCACCATGAACGCCATCCTGGGTACGGTGCAGACGGTGAAGGCCGCCGCCTCGCTGGACAGTCTCAAGCAGATGTCCGCCCCCACGGCCAAGGTGGTCCGGGACGGCACGGTGCTCCAGGTGCCGGGCCGGGACGTGGTGCCCGGGGATGTGGTGGTGCTGGAGGCCGGCGACGCTGTCTGCGCTGACGGACGGCTGCTGGAGTGCGCCAGCTTGAAGTGCGCGGAAAGCGCCCTCACCGGTGAGAGCCTGCCGGTGGAAAAGGAGCTGGGAGAGATCAGCGGTGAAGCGGCGCTGGGCGACCGGAAGAACATGGTCTTCTCCGGGAGCTTTGTCACCTATGGCCGGGCCCGGTTCCTGGTCACGTCCACCGGCATGAACACGGAGATGGGCAAGATCGCCACACTGCTGAAAAACACGGAGGAGAAGAAGACGCCCCTCCAAATCAGCCTGGATCAGTTCGGCAAAAAACTCTCCGTGGGCATCCTGGTAATTTGCGCGGCGCTCTTTGCGGTCAGTGTCTTCCTGCGGGGCGAGAATATCATGAACGCCTTCCTCTTCGCCGTGGCCCTGGCGGTGGCGGCGGTGCCGGAGGCGCTGAGCTCCATCGTCACCATCGTCCTCTCCTTCGGCACCCGAAAGATGGCCCGGGAGAACGCCATCATCCGCAAGCTCCAGGCGGTGGAGGGCCTGGGCAGCGTCTCTGTGATCTGCTCGGATAAGACCGGAACGCTGACCCAGAACAAAATGACCGTCAAAAAACTCTACACCGGCGGTAAGATCGTGGACGCCGACCAGGCGGACTTCAGTGATCCCATTCAGGAGCCCCTGCTGCGGACGGCTCTTTTGTGCAGTGACGCCACCATCAATGAAAACGGCGAGGTGGGAGATCCCACCGAGACGGCATTGGTGCGTCTGGGCGAGGCCAACGGCTTTGATGAGGAAGTGACCCGGGGCAAGTATCCCCGCCTGACGGAGATCCCCTTTGACTCTGACCGCAAGCTCATGAGCACGGTCCACCGCCTCTCCGGTGGTCTGGTGATGGTTACCAAGGGCGCTGTGGATGTGCTGCTGGACCGGTGCGTGATCTCCGACGCTGAGCGGAAGGAGATCGAGCAGGTCAATGAGGAATTTTCCAGTCAGGGCCTGCGGGTGCTGGCCTTTGCCTGCCGGACAGTAGAAAATACCGCCGTCTCCCTGGAAGATGAGAACGGCCTGGACTTCCTGGGCCTGATCGCCATGATGGACCCGCCCCGGGAAGAGTCCAAGGCCGCTGTGGCGGAGTGCATCGCCGCCGGCATCCGACCCATCATGATCACCGGAGACCACAAGGTCACCGCCGCTGCCATCGCCAAGGAGATCGGTATCCTGACGCCGGGCACCGAGGCGGTGGAAGGCAGTGTCATCGACTCCATGAGCGACGAGGAGCTGCGGGAGTTCGTGCCCAAGGTCTCCGTCTACGCCCGGGTGTCTCCGGAGCATAAGATCCGCATCGTCAAGGCCTGGCAGGACCGGGGCAATCTGGTGGCCATGACCGGCGACGGTGTCAACGACGCCCCTGCCCTCAAGCAGGCGGACATCGGTGTGGCCATGGGTGTCACCGGTACCGAGGTGGCCAAGGATGCCGCTGGCATGGTGCTGACGGATGATAACTTTGCCACCATCGTCAAGGCGGTGAAAAACGGCCGTAATGTCTATGCCAACATCAAGCGGGCCATCCAGTTCCTGCTCTCCGGCAACGCCGCCGGCATCCTGACGGTGCTCTATGCGTCGCTGCTGGGTCTGCCGGTACCTTTTGCCGCTGTGCACCTGCTCTTCATCAACCTGCTGACGGACTCCCTGCCCGCCATCGCGCTGGGTCTGGAGCCCCACACTGACCGGGTGATGCATGAAAAACCCCGGCCCCGGAACGAGGGCATCCTCACCCGTCCCTTCCTCACCAATGTGGCCATTGAAGGATTGGTGATCGCCGCTGCCACCATCGCCGCCTTCCACATCGGTCTTGCCAACGGCGGCGCGGCGCTGGGAAGCACCATGGCATTTTCCACGCTGTGCCTGAGCCGATTGTTCCACGGCTTCAACTGCAAGGCCGACCGGCCGGTGCTCTTTACCCGGACTTTCTGGAACAACAGCTTCCTGCTGGGCGCCTTTGTCATCGGCGCGGTGCTGCTGGGCGCGGTGCTGCTGATTCCGCCGCTGGAGCCCCTCTTCCAGGTGGCGCCCCTCTCCGCCGGTATGGTGGGGACCATTGTGGGCCTTGCGGCCGGCAGCATGGTGGTGATCCAGCTGCTCAAGGCCATCCGGACCCGTGGGGAAAAATAAACACATGGAACTGCCGCACGCCGCTGGTGAAAATTCTCACCGGCGGCGTGTGCTTTGCAGAGGGAAGCTGCTTCACAAGGGGGCCTTTTCTTTTTGCGTGAAACCGGCTATAATGGCCACACAAGGAGAGATGCGCATGATCAACTCAACGCTTTGCTATCTGGAGCGGGGCGAGGAATACCTGATGCTCCACCGGGTGAAGAAGAAAAACGATGTCAACCATGATAAGTGGATCGGTGTGGGCGGCAAGTTCCAGGAAGGGGAGAGCCCCGAGGACTGCATCCTGCGGGAGACCTGGGAGGAGACGGGGCTGACGCTGACGGACTACCGCTACCGGGGACTGGTGACCTTTGTCTCCGACGAGGCACCTACGGAATACATGCACCTGTTCACTGCCGTCGGCTGGACCGGAACACCTCACCCCTGTGACGAGGGAGAGCTGGCCTGGATCAAAAAGGCGCAGCTGCTGGCCTTGCCCATGTGGGAGGGGGACAGAATTTTTTTGAAGCTGCTGGAAGAGAATGCGCCGTTTTTTTCCCTGAAGCTGTGTTACCAGGGGGAACACCTGGCAGAGGCGGTGCTGAATGGAACGCGGATCGTCTGAGGGCCGGATGGCGGGAGAATCCTTCCTTCCGGCGGTATGCTGTCCAATGGGCGGGACGAAGCAGAGAAAGCAACCTTTTGAGAGAGGAGACCAATCAATGGAAGGTACGTTGTTGCTGTTTGGATATGATCAGCTGCCGGTGATCCTGGCGGCAGAAGCCGCCGTCCGTCCCTTTGGCGGAAAGCTGCAGGTGGTGGGCCCCAGGTCCTGCGGGCTGACGCTGGGGCAGTTGGCGGCGGGAGCCAGTGCGCCTCCGGACGCAGCACCGGTGGCCCTTGGCGGGCAGATGGCGGTGCTGTGCGGTCTGGACCGGCATGTGGACGATCTGATCCCGGCGCTGCAAAAAGCGGGGATCTTGTGCCCCAAGGCGGTGCTGACGGAAACCAACCGCAGCTGGACACCGTCTGCGCTGCTGGCGGAGCTCCATCGGGAGCGTACCGCCCTGAAGCGGAGGGGGTGAGGGAATGCGGCTTTTAATTTCTGCGTGCCTTCTGGGATGTTGCTGCCGGTATGATGGGGCCTCCAAGGCGCATCCTCTGGCGGAGGCTTTGGCACAGCGCTATGACCTGGTACCGGTCTGCCCGGAGCAGCTGGGCGGTCTTCCTACGCCCCGCCCGCCTGCGGAGCGGCAGGGAAACCGGGTCATGACCAGGGATGGCCGGGACGTGACCGAGGCTTACCGCCGGGGCGGGGAGGAGGCGTTGCGCCTTTGTCGCCTGCTGGGCTGTGAGGCGGCGGTGCTCAAGGAGCGCAGTCCCTCCTGTGGCTATGGGAGCATCCACGACGGCACGTTTTCCGGCGGATTGACGGCGGGAAACGGTGTTGCGGCCCAAATGCTTGCGGCTGCGGGAATCCCTGTGTATGGCGAGTCTCAGATCCGGGAGCTTATGAAATGACGAAGCAATCTGCTTCGTCATTTTTTATAGATACCAAACAAAATTTTTCCGGAGATGGAAGAAAATCTATTCTTGCAATAGAGTGTCTCTTTTTGTATAATAAGTCAAAATGGCAAGAGGGAGGATTCGGTATGCGGCGTTGGAAGGGTTTTTTTGATGCGGTGGCGATGGGTCCCTTTTTTCATTTTTTCCGTATTCCTGTTTGACCGGCTTTGGTGCCGGTATTTTTTTTGCCCTGGACAGGAATTGCACGTATGAAAGAGAGGAGAACACATATGAACGAGACAAATACCTCCCGGCAGCAGCCCATCCGGGACGCCAGGACCCTAGGCAGGCCTAAGATGCTGATTCTGGGCCTGCAGCACATGTTTGCCATGTTCGGCGCTACAGTACTGGTGCCGATTCTGGTCAACACCTACGGACTGCCTCTGTCGATCCAGACCACGCTGTTTTTTGCCGGCATCGGCACGCTCTTTTTCCACCTCTGCACGAAGCTGCGGGTCCCGGCGTTCCTGGGCTCGTCCTTTGCGTTCCTGGGCGGTTTTGCCGCCATGGGCGCCATGGACAGCGGAATTTACGCCGGTATGGACGGCGCGGAAAAGCTCCAGTACGCCTGCGGCGGCATCGTGGTAGCGGGGCTTTTGTATGTGGTGCTGGCCGGCATCATTAAAGTGGTAGGTGTGCATCGGGTGATGCATTTCCTGCCTCCGGTGGTCACCGGCCCCATCATCATCCTCATCGGACTGAACCTGGCCCCCTCCGCTGTCTCCAACGCCTCTACCTGCTGGTGGCTGGCCCTGGTGGCCATGGCCATCATCGTGGTGGCAAACATCTGGGGCCGTGGCATGATCAAGATCATTCCCATCCTGCTGGGCGTTGTAGGCTCTTATCTGGTGGCGGTGATCGCCAATGCCTGCGGCGCCACGGTCATCACCGATGCCGCCACCGGCGCTACCGGCCCCATGCTGGACTTCTCCGGCATGGCCGGCGCCAAGATCTTGGGCTTCCAGCCCTTCGTCACCAATTTCTCCGGCAGTGTCGCCAAGTTCGACATCTCTGCCATTTTGGTGATGGCACCCATCGCCATTGCCTCCATGATGGAGCACATCGGCGACATGTCTGCCATCTCCGCCACGGTGGGCGAGAACTTCATTGAAGATCCCGGCCTGCACCGTACCCTCATCGGAGACGGCATCGCCACCTCTCTTGCAGGTTTGTTCGGCGGTCCCGCCAACACTACCTACGGCGAAAATACCGGAGTGCTGGTACTCTCCCGGGTCCACGATCCCCGGGTGATCCGGCTGGCTGCGATCTATGCCATCGTGCTCTCCTTCAGCCCTCTGTTCGCCGCCTTCGTCAGCTCCATCCCCTCTGCCATCATCGGCGGCGTCAGCTTCATTCTCTACGGTATGATCTCTGCCATCGGCGTGCGCAATGTGGTGGAGAACCAGGTGGACTTCACCAACTCCCGGAACCTGATCATTGCCGCCGTCATTCTGGTGTGCGGTCTGGGCTTTACGGATGGATTGACCTTCCACATCGGTGAGGTATCCATCACCCTCACCTCTCTGGCCATCGCTGCTATTGCGGGAATTGCCCTCAACGCAATTCTGCCGGGCAATGATTTCCACTTCGGGAAAACCGCCACGTCCGATACCGCTGCTTCTCTGGGTCGGTATTGATAAAAAAGAACGCCTTCCACAAGGAAGGCGTTCTTTTTTGCGTTATTGTGTTATACGTTGGGTTCCAGGGGCTGCACGGTATAGTGCAGCTGGGCAGGGGAGTGTGGGTACTGCCGGAAGAAAGATTTGATGATCCGTTCGCAGACCATGCAGCTGTTTTCATAATTGGCCTGGGGAAGCATTAAGATAAACTGGGACACACTGCACCGGGAAGCGATGTCTCCCTTGCGCAGGCAGCTGCGGATCAGATCCAGCAGATTTTCCATTACCCGGTCCAGGCTGCGCTTGGGCAGTTCCCCTCCGCTTTCATTGGTGACGGAGAGCAGGCCGATGTGGACGGCGTTTCCGCTGCGCAGAATGGAACGGGCCTCGGCGTGATACAGGATTTTGAAGAAATCGTACTCGCAGATCAGTGCGCCCCGGGGACCGTCGGGCTCCCGCAGCTGTTCCTGCACCGTGCTCATGGATACGGCACGGTCATTCACGGTGCGGGCTGCCTTCCGGTGCAGTTCCCGCAGATCCTCCGACGGCATGATGCCGAAGTTGGAGAACAGCAGCTCGCTCATTTCCTCATAGACGGTGATGGCGCCCTGGTTGTCCCCCATGGAGAGCAGTTCCTGCAGCAGATGGCGGTAGAGCGTTTCGTTGTACGGCTCCAGAGCAACCGCCTTGCGGCACAGTGAGACTGCGGCCGTCAGGCGGTTCTGCGCCTCCAGCAGGGGAAGCGTCTCCAGGACGGTCTGAGTGTAAAGGTTGTGGAAATATGCGGCAATGGGAACCACCCAGGGTTCGGAGGCGAGCTTGGAGAGAAAGTCTCCCTGGTAGAGCTCCAGCGCCTGCATGTAGTTTTCCAGGCGGGTCTCCTCATCCTCTGCGGCAGCTCCGGCCCGGCACAGGGATTCAAATTCCTCCACGTCGAAGAAAAATTCCACGTCGGGATTCCAGGCATAGCTTCCGTCCCGCCGGATAATCAGGGTATGACCGGCAGAAGCGTCCAGCTGGTTGAGCATGGTACGGACACGGTGAAACATGGTTTTGAGCGCATTGAGCGGATTGGAACTGCGCTCTTCTTCACCCCACAGCAGGTTCACAAGATCCTCCTGAGAGATGGAACGATTGCGGCAGTAAATCATATATGCCAGTAACAACCAAACCTTTCGGGAACGATTGTCGTTATCCGAGATCTCCTGGCAGCCATATTGGAGTGTAAACTCACCCAGCATCTGCACCCGCAGTGTATTGGCAACCATATGCTGCCACCTCCTCCCTCTGTTCTGAAACGTCAAAAGCGGCTCCCTCCCACCGGAGCACACATCGCTTAAAAAAATACATTATTAAACATTATTACTTTAACATAGAGTGCCGTTGTTTGCAATGTGCAATCAGCTTAGATTACAAAAATCGGAAAAAAGTGAAAGACAAAATAGAAAAAATACTTCCATTTTTAGTTCGAATATGATATACTGGCTCTGCATAAGAAGAACGCAAAAGGAGGAGCAAGAGTTGCGTCAAATCAAGAGATTTTTCCTGCCGCTGCTGGCGGCAGCATTGCTGTTGAGCGGCTGCGGACAGACGGCGGTGGAGCAGGAGCCTGTGGAGAACGTGCAGGAAACCCAGGAAGAGGAGATCTACACAGAGGTAACCCCTCTGGAGGAAGTAGACCTGGAAGATGAGGCGGTGGCACTGGCCGGTGCGCCGGCGGTTTCCACGCTGCTGCTGCCGGAGGCCTCCGGTACGCTGGTGCAGAGCAACGGCAAGGCAGTCATCGACTACTCCAACACGGCTGACGGCTACGTGATGGTCAAGTATACGGCGGCCACCACCAAGCGGATCAAAGTCCAGGTGAAGGGTCCTACTACTACCTATACCTATAATCTGGCGGCGGATGCCGCGTGGGATACCTTCCCGCTGTCCGACGGCAACGGAACCTATCAGGTAGTGGTGTATGAGAATATCTCCGGTACCAAGTATGCAACGGTCCTTTCCCAGTCGATCTCTGTCACCCTGAAAGACCAGTTTGCGCCGTTCCTGCGGCCCAATCAGTATGTGGATTACAGCGCAGCGCCCAACACGGTGGCAAAGGCAGCGGAGCTGACCGCCGGAATGACGGACCCACTGAACAAGGTGGCCGCTATCTACGATTTTGTGGTGAAGAATCTGACGTACGACAAGCAGCTGGCCGCAACGGTCCAGAGCGGGTACTTGCCGGTGCTGGACAGTGTGCTGGCCAAAAAGACCGGAATCTGCTTTGACTATGCCGCACTGATGACCGGAATGCTCCGCAGCCAGGGCGTACCCTGCAAGCTGGTGGTAGGCTATGCCGGGACCGCGTACCATGCATGGATCAGCGTCTATTCGGAAGAGACCGGCTGGGTCGAGGGCGTGGTGTACTTTGACGGCGTCTCCTGGCAGCGGATGGACCCCACGTTTGCCTCCAGCGGCAAGCAGAGCGCGTCGATTATGCAGTATATCGGGGACGGAAAGAACTATACGGCGAAATATCTCTATTGATTTTTCCCTTTACGAATGGGGAAAGTTGCTTTAAAATGGGCTTGCAGCTTGTCTGCAAGCCCATTTTTGCGGGGTGCGATATGAAGGAAAAACAAGCGACCTATTTGGAAATTGCCTCTTTGTGCCGGGAGCTGGCACTGCTGCTCCATGCGGGGGTCCGTGCCGGTGATGGTCTGGCGCTGCTGGCAGAAGAGGAAACGGAGGCAAGGCGGCGGAAACAGCTGGAGGCGATGGCTCACCAGGTGGATGACGGCGTCTCTCTGGGAGAGGCCCTGGAAAGCCAGGGACTGTTTCCGGCCTATGTGACCGGACTTGTGGCGGTAGGTGAGCGCTCCGGCCGCACGGAGGAGGCGCTCAACGCGCTGGCAGTCTATTATGAGCAGCGGGACCGGCTGGACCGGCAGGTCCGCAGTGTGCTGCTGTATCCCTCGGTACTGCTGATTTTGATGCTGGTTGTGATCGTGGTGCTGCTGGCAAGGGTCCTGCCGGTATTTGACCAGGTCTATGCTTCTCTGGGCGGTGAGCTTACCGGCGTGGCCGGCGGACTGCTGACGCTGGGACGGGCGCTGGATACGGCTATGCCGGCACTTTGTGCGGTGCTGGCGGTGGTGGTGCTCTTCCTGGGGGCGTTTTCACTTTCCGGTGGATTTCGGGAACGTCTGCTGGCCTTCTGGCGGCGGCACTTTGGAGATCGCGGGGTCTCCCGGCGGCTCAATGACGCCCGGTTTGCCCAGGCCATGGCCATGGGACTTCAAAGCGGACTTCCCATGGAAGAGGCTCTGGAGCTGGCGGCGGGTCTTCTTTCCCAGACGCCCGCAGCGGCGGAGCGCTGCCGCAGATGCAAGGCCCAGCTGGAGCAGGGCGAGGAACTGTCCGGCGCCATGAGGGAGAGCGGAGTGCTGCCGCCGGCGGCCTGCCGCCTTCTGGCGCTGGGAGTGCGGGGCGGCACGGCGGATACCGTTATGGAGGAGATTGCCCGCCGGCTGGCCCGGGAGGGCAACGACGCCCTGACCCGGAAGGTGGAGCAGGTGGAGCCGGCACTGGTGCTGGTGACCTCACTGCTGGTGGGAGCGATTTTGCTTTCTGTGATGCTGCCGCTGATGAACATCATGGCGGCTATTGGGTGAGAGACAATGCTGCATGAAAAAAGAAGATTGACCGCTCTGCGGGGCCTGTTGCTGCCGGTGACGGCGGTTTTGGTGCTGCTTTGCTTTTTGACGGCGCTGTCCAATCTGGCGCAGGGCCAGGATGATGAGGGAAAGCGCCAGCTGGAAGATGCCATCCGGCGCTCCGCTGTGGCCTGCTATGCGGCCGAGGGTATTTACCCGCCGGACCTTGCCTATCTGGAAGAACATTACGGCATCCAGATCGATGAGAGCCGCTATACGGTGTACTATGATATTTTCGGATCGAACCTGATGCCGGACATCACGGTTCTGGAAAATGAGACATGAGGGAACGGACAGGAAAGACGAATATGGGCAGTCTGCTGGCGCTGCTGCTGTTGCTGGTGTTTGCGGTCTGTGTGCTGTCAGTGCTGCTGACGGGCGCCGATACTTATCAGGCCCTCACCAAGCGGGATCAGGACAGCTATGACCGCCGTACCGCCGCCCAATATCTTGCCACCCGGGTCCGGCAGGCGGACCAGACGGGCGGAGTCACGGCGGCGGATTTTCAGGGCTGTGATGCTCTGGAACTGACGGACATTATCGACGGGGAGCTGTATGTCACCCGGATTTACTGCTATGACGGATATCTGCGGGAACTTTTCAGCGCGGCGGAGGCTCCGATGACCCCGGCGGACGGAGAGAAAGTGTTGGAGGCACGGGCGCTGACCGTGCAGTGGCTGGACCAGGACGCCGGGGGACGGCTTTTGACGGCGCAACTCACCAACACAAACGGCACCACGGAGCAGGTGGTGCTGGCGGTGCGCGGCGGAGAGGAGGCGGCATCATGAGAAGCAAAGCGCCTCTTGCACTGATGGAGCAGCTGGTGATGGTGCTGGTGTTTGCACTGGCGGCGGCACTTTGCGTGCAGGTATTTGTCCTCTCCAGCCGAACATCCCGTTGGAATGAGAGCCGGGACCGGGCGGTTGTGGAGGCCCAGAACGCGGCGGAACTCCTCAAGGGGATGGACGGTGATTACGACGCTGCCAGCGCTGCGTACGGCGGGCAGTGGAACGGCACGATGTGGGGAATCTCCTACGACGCGCAGTGGGAGCCGTCGGAAGACGCGGCCCAGGCTGCCTACCATCTGCTGGTGACACCTGCCGACAGCGGAACCGCTCTGTTGGGTGCGGCCAGTGTGGCGGTCTACACGGCAGAGGGTGAGCTGCTGGTGACGATCCCCGTGGCCTGGCAGGAGCCGGCTGCGGACAGTGGGGAGGCGGCGGATCATGGATGAACGAAAAGACACCTTCCCACCGGCAGTGGGCGGTAGTTCCCTGCTGGTGATTTTTGCGGTGCTGTGCCTGACGATATTTGCCCTGCTGGGCCTTGCCACCGTCCAGGCCAACAGCCGCCTGTCGGACGCTTCCGCCCAGTCCGTGTCCGGTTACTATGCGGCGGACTGCCAGGCTGAGACGATTCTGGCCCAGCTGCGCAGCGGCACAGTGCCGGAAGGGGTCACCGCCCGGGGAGACCTGTATACTTATACCTGTCCCATCTCAGATACCCAGGACCTTCAGGTGGAGGTCCGGGTGCAGGGAAGCGATTATACGGTTTTACGTTGGCAGGCAGTATCCACAGTGGACTGGCAGGCGGAGGACGACCTGACGGTTTGGGACGGCGTGTCTTGAGACGGATGAGGAGGAAATAAGAGTGGAATTGGTGGAGTATTTGAAGCGGGCGGTGGAGGACCGGGCTTCCGATCTTTTCATTGTGGCCGGCGGTGTGGTCAGTGAGAAAGCGGAGGGCCGCCTCCGTCCAATCGGAACGGAGAAGGTATTTCCGCCGGAGACAGAGCGGCTGATTTCCGATATCTATGAGATGGCGAACCGGCCCATGGACCGCTATCAGGCTGCGGGAGACGATGATTTTTCCTTTGCTGTGCCGGGGCTGGCCCGGTTCCGGGTGAATGCCTACCGGCAGCGCGGCTCCATGGCGGCGGTGGTCCGGGTGGTATCCTTTGAGATCCCGGACTGGAAAACGATGGGAATCCCGGAGACGGTGATGGATCTGGCGGACACGGCCCACGGCATGGTGCTGGTCACCGGTACCGCCGGCAGCGGAAAATCCACCACGCAGGCCTGCATCATCGACCGCATCAACCGCACCCGGGAGGCCCATATCATCACACTGGAAGATCCCATTGAGTTTCTTCACCGGGACCAGCGCAGCATCGTGAGCCAGCGGGAGATCGCCATTGACACGGCGGACTATCTCTCGGCGCTGCGGGCCTGCCTGCGTCAGGCGCCGGACGTGATTTTGCTGGGGGAGATGCGGGACCATGAGACGATCCGGACCGCCATGACAGCGGCGGAGACCGGCCATTTGCTGATCGCCACGCTCCATACCCGGGGCGCGGTCAACACCATTGACCGGATTGTGGATGCGTTCCCGCCGGCGCAGCAGGCCCAGATCCGTGTGCAGCTGAGCATGGTGCTGCAGACGGTGGTGTCTCAGCAGCTGCTGCCGGACCAAAACGGCGGACTGGTGCCTGCCTTTGAGATCATGCACATGACGCCGGCTATCCGCAGCATGATCCGGGACAGCAAGAGCCATCAGATTGACAATGCCATTGCCGCCGGAGGCAGCGAGGGAATGGTCAGTATGGATCAGTCGATTCTGGCGCTGTACCAGGCTGGGAAAATCAGCCGGGAAACCGCTTTGGACTATGCCGATAATCCGGAGCAGATGCGTCGCCGGCTGGGCGCGTGAGCAAAAAGAGAAGTCACAAAGCTGGAAAGCCGCCTGAGATTTTCTCAGGCGGCTTTTACCGCTGCTTTGAATCCGTATGCGGTTATAAAATGGGGGCGCGGTGATTGTGAGGAGGAGCGTCCCGTTCTCCTTATAATATAGATTTGTACAGTTTGCTGAAAAAATCGCAGATATTTTGGATATTATTTCTGTGACTTCTGAAAGAAAAACGCAGAAATGTAACCGGTTTTGTAACCGCCGAATGGTATACTGACCATGTTAACGGATTTCTAGTAATTGGAAAGGAGGTATTTCTGGGATGCAGAACAGGGCATGGGGAAACGAATGCCGGATGACATTGGTGTGCGTAGATGATTATCAGGACAGTATCCTGCGTGGGAGACTGTACAATCCTTATTTTTCCACAGGGAACACCTTTAGAAGTCTGATGGAGTTTTTTCGTACGATGGAAGAGTTGCTGGATGGAATGCAGTTTCCCCAATCCTTCACAGCGGCAAGAACATTTGCAGATTCGCCGCAGATGAAGGCTGTCAGCCCTCCGGGGCAAGAAGTGCAGGAAGGCCGATGTGCAACCTTTGCAGTGCGGGTGTTGTTCCGCCAAAATGCCACTTGGCAGGGATCCGTTACCTGGCTGGAGGGCGGAAGAGAAGAGAGCTTTCGCAGTGCACTGGAGCTGGCTTTCCTGATGGACAGTGCTCTGCTCGGAAAAAAGCCCAAAGATCAGAAACGGACACCCGTTTCTCCGTGATGCAACGCATGACGGAAACATCTGTAGTTCCGCGCAAAAGCGCAGACAAAAATGACTGAAACGGCAAACCGGAGGAAACTCCGGGACGCAAAGCAAGGGGGCTAAGGCGGGAACGCTACGCCAGCCCGGCTGCCAAACGTTTTGATCTCACGTGTGAAAGGAGAACGAAACAATGGCAAGATTCAGAAGAAGAGGACTGGCGTTGCTGCTGGCAATGGTCATGGTCGTGAGCCTGCTGCAGGTGAGTGCATTTGCAGCAGAGGGGGAAGACACACAGGACCCCGAGATGGTGGAGGTTGAGATCCCTCTGGAGGGGGACAAAACCGTTGTTGACGACGCGGCGGAGCCCGACGGCGA
>FR890876.1 GCA_000436875.1 Oscillibacter sp. CAG:155
AGAAGCGAGCCGGCAATTCCAGCTCGCAATTTTTCAGGTATTGTCATCCCGTCTGGCCATAGTGGATTTCAACTCACGAACAATCTTCAGGATGGAATCCAGCTCCTTGGGAGAGCAGTCGGCCAGCAGCTCGTCAAACTCGCTCTGGTATAGGCTTCTCACCTCCGGCACATCGGGCCGAAGAAGGGAATCAGCAGACACTTGCAGGGCTTCGATGATTCGGATAAAGGTTTCCAACTTCATGCTCGTCTTGCCTTTTTCGATATTGCTGACATGGGGCAGCGAGATATTGGCCTTTGCAGCAAGATCGGCCTGGCTCATCCGGCGATTGATCCGCGCATCTCGAATACGGGAGCCGACCAACTGGCTCTCGGTCAAATCATGTTCCGTCATCGGCTTCCCCCCTCAAATATATTCTCCAGATTATCTATTTCTAAGAGTATATCAACTTGGGGTGAAATTGATATAAGGTCGAGTTGATGATATAATCTAAACACTATAATAAGACTGCAAAATTTTTTGGAGGTCTTATTATGAGCCTGAACTACAAAGTCATTGGAAAACACATCCGTGAAGTCCGTCAGCGCAACCACCTTTCGCAAGCGATGCTCTCTGAACTGGTGGATAAAACGCCATCTTACATCAGCTACATAGAGAGCGGGATCAAGAGCATGAGCCTTGACACCTTTGTGCTTATCGCCAATGCTTTGGGCGTATCTCCCGACCGGCTTTTGATGGAGCAAATCATCAGCACTGAACGGTGCGCCAGCGAAGAAATCGCCCTGCTCCTTTCGGATTGCAGTACCTATGAGATGATGATTCTCCTGGATGTTATAAAATCGCTGAAAGCCTCCTTGAAAGAGCATCAAGGCAGATACGGTAAACCAGATAACTTTGATTTTACCGTCTGAACCTGAGAAAGCAATCAACCGGAAGTCACGAGCATTGACTGCCGGTCGATCTATACCAGTAAAGGTGGATATATTTTTGGAACAGTGGATATGTTTTTGGAAAGTCCCGGATATAGGTCTTCCGAGTTGGTATAATGAGAAAAGAAAGGTGGAATGACCAATGATCTATTACACGGGTGATATCCACGGAGACCCCTATGAGGTCATACAGTTTTGCGACAGCAAGAAGCTGACAGAGCAGGATACTCTGGTTCTGCTTGGAGATGTAGGAGCGAACTACTACCGAAACCGGCGAGACACAGAGATGAAGAGAGTTCTTGCCGCCGTAAAGCCGACGATGCTCTGCATCCACGGCAACCATGAGATCCGGCCGGCCAGCATCCCTTCCTATCGCACGAAGCAGTGGAACGGCGGGACAGTCTGGGTAGAGGAAGCCTTTCCCCGCCTGCTGTTTGCTATGGATGGTGAGATCTTTGATCTGGAAGGTCTCCGACATTTGGTCATCGGCGGAGCTTACAGCGTGGACAAATTCTACCGGCTGGCCAGAGGTTACGGCTGGTGGCCGGATGAGCAGCCTTCCCAGGAGATCAAGGACAAGGTTATCCAGACGCTGGACGCCTGCGGGTGGCAGGTAGATACCGTCCTCTCCCACACCTGTCCCTATCCGTATGAGCCTCGCGAGGCCTTTCTTCCGATGATCGACCAGAGTACCGTGGACGACTCTACCGAGAAATGGCTGGAGGAGATCGAGCGGAAACTCAAATACGACCACTGGTTCTGTGGACACTGGCATATTGACAAGCATATCGACCGGATGCACTTCCTCTTCCACAGCGTGGAGGCTGCGCCGCAGCTCTTGACGGGAGGGGACACATTATGACAGAGGAAGAAAGGCCGGAGGCCAAGGAGCAGGAGGCGTGCTTTGCCGCAATCCGTGAGATCGTCCAGGAGATTTCCCGCCTAATGGACGCCGCATATCAGCAATACAGCCGTTTGGTAGAACAGGTGTTGAACGGCAGGATCACCGAGGAGCGGGAGATCGAGCGAATCATGGACGGGCTTGTGGACTTCGGAGATAATCCGAGGCTCCTCGAACTGTA
>FR890877.1 GCA_000436875.1 Oscillibacter sp. CAG:155
GCCGGCTTTTTCATGGAAAGCTGGGCCCTTCAGGACTGCTGCAGGAAATAGGCCCGGGTGGTGTCCGCGTCGGCTGCGATCTGGGCCTTCAGGGCGTCCAGAGAGTCGAAGCGGATCTCGTCCCGCAGGTGCTGGAAAAACTCCACCCGCAGCGTCTTGCCGTACAGGTCGCCCTCAAAGTCCAGGAGACAGGCCTCCACGGTGACATCGCTGCCGTTGTTCACCGTGGGCCGGGTGCCGACGTTGGTGACGGCGGCGTAGGAGCTGCCGTCCTCCAAGGTGGCCCGGGTGACATAGACGCCGTGGCTTGGCACCAGGACGTGGGGCGGGATGATGAGGTTGGCGGTGGGGAAGAGACGGGAAGAGCCCAGCCCATGGCCGTGGCGGACGGTGCCCGTCAGGACATGGGGATGGCCCAGGAAGCGGTTGGCCCGCTCGATCTGCCCCATCTCCACCAGACGGCGGATGTACGTGGAGCTGACGGTGATGCCGCCGATCTCCACCTTGGGGATGATGTCGCATCCCAGTCCCAGCTCCCGGCACTTTTCCATCAGCAGCTCCGGGGAGCCCTGGTTCTTGTGGCCGAAGTGGTGGTCGTGGCCTGCCACCAGGTGGACGGCGTGATACCGGCCCACCAGAATCCGGGTGACGAAATCGTCCCACGGGGTGGTCATCATCTCGTGGTCAAAGGGGACCATCAGCACCTCCCGGATGCCGAAGAGCCGCCGGACCAGGTCCTTGCGGTCCTCGGGGGAGTTGATGAGGGGGCAGGGGGTACCGGTGAGCACCTCCTTGGGGGGCCGGTCGAAGGTAAATACCGCCGGCGTGACGCCCCGGCGGGCGGCCTCCTCCACCGTCCGGCGCAGCAGGGCGGCGTGGCCAAGATGGACTCCGTCAAAGAAGCCCAATGCAATGACTTTTTCTTTCATGGACAGAGTCATCCTCCAAAGAAATTCTTGATGGCGGTCAAAACGCCGCCCTTTGCCCGGGAGAGGCAGAGAAACTCGCCGTTTTGGCCGTAGACCCGGTAGATGCCGTCCGGCAGGGCATCATCCGTGATGGGGTTTCCGTTGCGGACCCGCTTTTCCCGCCCGGCAGAGGGCACCGTATAGGCTGGATACGCGTCAAAGAGCCGGTCGGTGGGCAGCAGCAGCGCCTCGCCCCGGGTCTGAACATCTTCCAGTGTAACAGCGTCCTCCAGACGGAAGCCCCCCGCCATGGTACGGCGCAGGCTGGACATGGCCCCACCGCAGCCCAGGACCTCGCCCAGGTCGTGGCAGAGGGTGCGGATGTAGGTGCCCTTGGAGCAAAGGCACCGCAGGCGGTACTCCCCAGGGGCGATCTCGTCCAGAAGCTCCAGCTCGTAGATGGTGATCTCCCGGGGCTTGCGCTCTACCTCACGGCCCCGGCGGGCCAGCTCATAGAGCTTTTGCCCGTTGATCTTCACGGCGGAGTACATGGGGGGGATCTGCTGGATCGTCCCCCGGAACCGGGCCAGGGCAGCCTCCACATCAGAGCGATCCGCCGTCACAGGGCGGGTCTCCAGGGTCTGGCCGGTGGTGTCCTGGGTGTCAGTGGAAAGGCCCAGCCGCAGTCCGGCCACATACTCCTTGCGGCCGTTTTCCGCAAACTCCACCGCACGGGTGGCCTGTCCCACAAACACCGGCAGCACACCGGTGGCCATGGGGTCCAGCGTCCCGCCGTGTCCCACCCGCTTTTCGTGAAAAATGCCCCGCACCTTGGCGCACACGTCCATAGAGGTCCACCCGGCGGGCTTGTCGATGATGAGGATTCCGTTTGGCATAGAAGCTCTCCTTGGCGCCGGAGCTCCGGCGCGCTGTGGGAATAAAGGTAGGGGCTCAGATCCGGCAGTCCGGCGTCACCTGAGCCACGGCGTCGAGAATGCGGCGCTTGGCCTCGTCAAAGGGGGCCTCCACCGTGCAGCCGGCGGCTGCCGCGTGTCCGCCGCCGCCCAGCAGCTGGCAGGCCAGTGTGGCACTGACCCGGCTGCCGGTGCGCAGGGACATTTTCCACACGTCCGGCCGCAGCTCCCGCATGGTGATGGCACAGTCCACGCCCTCGATCTGACTGCCCAGGGAGCTGAGATCCTCGGCGTCGCTCTCGTCCGCCTGGATGCGCTCCATCAGGGAAAGGGGCACCGGCAGCACCGCCACCCGATCCTCATCGTAAAATTCCGCGGCGCTGAGCATAGCGCCCTCCAGCTGCATCTGCTTGCGGCTCTTGGTGCGGAAAAAGACCTTGTTCACCGTGCGGTAGTCGATGTCCAGCGCCATCAGCGCGGCCGCCACCTGGTGGGTGCGGGGGGTGGTGTTCGTATAGACGAAGCAGCCGGTGTCGGTGGACAGCGCCACATACAGCGGCAGGGCCATCTCCGGCGTGATGGGACCCAGAGCGGCCAGAATGTCGTAGATCAGCTCGCCGCAGGCGGCGGCCTCGGGGCGGACGATGTTGGCCCGGCCGAAGTGCTCGAAGGAGGGGTGGTGGTCAATGGCCAGATCCACCCGGCCGGTGTAGGGCTTGGCGTTCTCGGGGAACAGGCCCACGGTGGCGATGTCGGTGGAGATTACGGTGTCCGGGACAAAGCCCTCCGGGGCCTCGTAGGGCCGGAAATAGGGCGCGGTGTTCCGGGTGAGCTCCGGGTTGGGCAGAAGATAGGCTGTCTTGCCCAGGGCCCGCAGCCCCGCGCACAGCGCGGCGGCACAGCCCACCGTATCCCCGTCCGGGCGCACGTGGGTCAGGATCAGCACATTGTCAACGGTTTGCAGCAGCTCTGCGGTCTGAGAGACAGTCAGCATGCTTATTCCTCCGTTTCCGTTCCGGCACCGCCCCGGGCCTCGTCCTGCTGCTCCACCTGGCGCAGTACCTCCAGAATATGGGCGCCGTGCTGGATGGAGTCATCCGCTACAAACTGCAGCTCCGGCGTGTAGCGCAGCTGCAGGCTGCGGCCCAGCTCCCGCCGCAGAAAACCGGCGGCGGATTTGAGGCCCTTGAGGACCTCCTTTTCCTGGGACTTGTCCAGTGCGCTGACGTAGATCCGGGCGTAGCGCAGATCCCCGGTGGTGTCCACCCGGGTAATGGAGACCATGCCGGTCTGGGAGACCCGGGGGTCCTTGAGGCGGCGGAACTGATCGCTGAGTTCCCGCTGGATCTCTTCATTGATGCGGCTGATGCGATTGCTTGCCATGGTTCGGCTCCTTTCCAGAGGATGCAGGCCATGGGCCCGGGTCCTCCTGTCTCATTGGTCATAAGGGGTGGCGCGGCGCCCCACCGGATTAGGATATGCAGATCCTGCCGGAACAACCGGAGAATCATGCTCCGGCGGCGCATAAAAGCACCCGCCCCATCGGCCTTCCTGCCGGCGGGCAAAACAGCAGAGGCTCCGTCATCCGGCAGGCATATGAAAAATGGGGCGGGCGAATCTGCCCGCCCCGGTGTGCGGTTGGAATCCGGTCCGCGGAACCCGTCGGGCTCCGCGGCGGAGCAGGAGGCGTCCCGTTATCTGGGGATCTCCTCCATGGTGAAGGCCTCGATGATGTCGCCTTCCTTGATGTCGTTGAACTTCTCCACGGTGAGGCCGCACTCGTAGTTCTCGGCCACTTCCTTGGCGTCGTCCTTGAAGCGCTTCAAAGAGGCCAGGGTGCCCTCGTGGATCACGATGCCGTCCCGGACCACACGGACAGAGCAGCTGCGGACGATCTTGCCGTCCTGGACGTAGCAGCCTGCCACGGTGCCCACGCTGGAGACCTTGTAGGTCTGCCGGACCTCGGCGTGGCCCAGCACCACTTCCCGGAACTTGGGGGCCAGCATGCCCTTCATGGCCGCCTCGATCTCGTCGATGCAGTCATAGATGACCCGGTACATCCGCATATCCACGTTCTGGCGTACCGCGCCGTCCCGGGCAGCCGCATCCGGACGGACGTTGAACCCCACGATGATGGCGTTGGAAGAGGCGGCCAGCATCACGTCGGACTCGTTGATGGCACCCACGCCGCCGTGGATGACCTTCACGTTGACCTCGTCGTTGGAGAGCTTCTCCAAAGAAGCCTTCACAGCCTCCACGCTGCCCTGGACGTCAGCCTTGACGATCAGGGCCAGCTCCTTGCGCTCACCGGCCTGGATCTGGTCGAAGAGGTTCTCCAGAGAGACCTTCTGCACCGGCGCGGCGGCCTTGGCGCGGGCCTCGGCCTTGCGCTGCTCCACCAGTTCACGGGCCATGCGCTCGTCGGCCACGGCGAAGAAGGGACTGCCGGCCTCGGGGGCCTCGCTGAGGCCCGCAACTTCCACGGGGACAGAGGGACCGGCCTCGGTGAGGCGGGCACCCTTGTAGTCGGTCATGACGCGGATACGGCCCACGGCGGTGCCGGCGATGATGATGTCGCCCTGCTTGAGGGTGCCGTTCTGCACCAGCAGCGTTGCCACGGGGCCCCGGCCCTTGTCCAGACGTGCCTCGATGACGGTGCCCTGACCGGCCCGGTTGGGGTTGGCCTTGAGCTCCTCCATCTCGGCGGTGAGGGTCACCATCTCCAGCAGGTTCTCGATGCCGATGTTCTTCTTGGCGGAGATCTTGCAGCAGATGGTCTCGCCACCCCACTCCTCAGGTACCAGGCCATACTCCGTCAGCTGCTGGAGTACCCGGTCGGGGTTGGCGTTTTCCTTGTCGATCTTGTTGATGGCCACGATGATGGGGATCTCCGCGGCCTTGGCGTGGTTGATGGACTCCACGGTCTGAGGCATGATGCCGTCGTCCGCGGCCACCACCAGGATGGCGATGTCGGTGACCATGGCGCCGCGGGCACGCATGGAGGTGAATGCCTCATGGCCCGGGGTATCCAGGAAGGTGATGGGCTTGCCGTTCACCT
>FR890878.1:0-353 GCA_000436875.1 Oscillibacter sp. CAG:155
CCCCGCCAGCCACGCGTCCATCCGGGCGCCGGCGTCCTCAGCCGTTGCTTTGAGAATCCGCTCTTCCATGGTGTCCTTCCCTCTTGTCGTATTTTTCGTAGAACCACAGGTAATAGACCACCGCCAGCACGGCGCCCCCCACGATGCAGCAGTCCGCCACATTGAACACCGGATAGTGGATGAATTCCAGGTTGAACATATCCACCACATAACCCAGCCGTATCCGGTCCGCAATGTTGCCCACGCCGCCGGAGATGATGAGGGCCCCGGATACCACTCCCAGGGGATGGCGGACAATCCGCCGGACGAGCACCACCGCCACCGCCAGCACGATAAGGCTCGGCACCGCCCCC
>FR890878.1:376-20861 GCA_000436875.1 Oscillibacter sp. CAG:155
AAAATCCAGCGCATCCCGGAAAAGCTGGACCAGGCGGCGCCGTAATTGTGGACGGTGCGCAGCTCCACCACCCCGGGCAGCAGGGGCTGGGCCTCACCCAGGGGGATATTCACGGTCACATAGTGTTTGAGCCACTGGTCCAACCCCAGCAACGCTGCGGCCAGAAGGGCGGAACAGACATAGAGCATAGCGCGGTTCTCCTTCGCTGTTTGAAATTTGGTTTCAGTGTACACGGCCCGGAAAAACAAGTCAAGGGCCCGGTGCTTCAGGCACCGGGCCCCTGCGGAATGTTTCTTAGAACTGGGGCAGCTTTGCCACCACGGCAGCGCAGCGGGGGCACAGGGTGGGATGGTCCGCATCCTCGCCCACGCGGGTGGAGTGCATCCAGCACCGCTCGCACTTTTCGCCCTTGGCCTCGCTGACCTCCACGGTCAGTCCGGGGTAGGAAGTGCCGGTGCCGGAGACGGAGTCCGCCGCCACATCGGCATTGGAGATCTGGCAGTCGGAGACAATGAACAGCTCCGCCAGGTTCAGGTCCGCCACCTGCATCAGCACGGAAGCGGTCTCGCTGTCAGCGGCGTGAAGGGCCACATGGGCCTCCAGGGCCTTGCCGATCTTCTTCTGGGCACGGGCGGCCTCCAGCACGGCGTTGACGTCGTCCCGCAGCTTCTCCACAACCGCCCACTTCTCCATAGCCTTGTCGTCCAGGGCGTAGTCGGTGAAGGGCTTATTCATCTCATTGAACACCACGTTCCGGCCGTCGTCATCGGCGCGATGGGGCATGGACTGCCAGATTTCATCGCAGGTGAAGGCCAGGATGGGCGCCATGATCTTGGTCATGGTGTCCAGGATCAGGAACAGAGCCGTCTGGGCGCTGCGGCGCTTGGCGCCGTCCTTTTCCTCGCAGTAGAGCCGGTCCTTGATGATGTCCAGATAGAAGTTGGACATATCCACCACGCAGAAGTCGTTGACGGCGTGGGTGACCACCAGGAACTCATAGTCGTCGTAGGCCTTGAAGCACTTTTCGATCAGCTGGTTGAGGCGGGTGACGGCCCAGCGGTCCAGCTCCTCCATCTCGTCGGCGGGGGTCAGGTGATCGGCGTCAAAACCGTCCAGGTTGCCCAGGCAGTACCGGGCGGTGTTGCGGAACTTCAGGTAGTTCTGGGAGAGCTGCTTGAAGATCTCGTGAGAGCAGCGGACGTCGGCGTGGTAGTCGGCGCTGGCAGCCCAGAGGCGCAGCAGATCCGCGCCGTACTTGTCCATGATCTCATAGGGGTCCATGCCGTTGCCCAGGGACTTGTGCATGGCACGGCCCTCGCCGTCCACGGTCCAGCCGTGGGTGACGCACTCCTTGAAGGGTGCGCCCTGGCCCAGCGCGCCCACGGCGGTGAGCAGGCTGGACTGGAACCAGCCGCGGTACTGGTCCAGGCCCTCCAGGTACATGGTGGCGGGCCAGAAGCCCTGGTCCCGCTTCATGGCGGCGAAGTGGGTGGAGCCGGAGTCGAACCAGCCGTCCAGGGTGTCGGTCTCCTTGGTGAAGCCGGTCTTGCCGCCGCAGTGAGGACAGGTGAAGCCCTCCGGCAGGAATTCCTCAGCCTCCTTGGCAAACCAGGCGTTGGAGCCTTCCTTGGCAAAGAGGTCGGAGATGGCGGCGATGGTCTCGTCGTTGCAGATGGGCTTGCCGCAGTCCTTGCAGTAGACCACGGGGATGGGCAGGCCCCACTTGCGCTGACGGGAGATGCACCAGTCGTTGCGCTCCCGGACCATGGACTTCATCCGGTCAATGCCCCAGCCGGGCACCCAGCGCACATCGTCGCAGGCGGCGCAGGCCTCGTCCTTGAAGGACTCCACGGAGCAGAACCACTGAGGCGTGGCCCGGAAGATGATGGGGCCCTTGCAGCGCCAGCAGTGGGGATAGGAGTGGACGATGTCCTCGCTGGCAAAGAGCATGCCGCTCTCCTTCATGTCGTTCAGGATCACGGGGTTGGATTCGTCGGTCTTCATGCCGGCGTACTTGCCGGCGTACGCGGTGTGACGGCCCTGGTCGTCCACGGGCACCACCATGTCCATGCCGTAGCGCTTGCAGGTCTCATAGTCGTCCGCGCCGAAGCCGGGAGCGGTGTGGACGCAGCCGGTACCGGAGTCCATGGTGACGTAGTCCGCCAGCAGCAGACGGGAGGTCTTGGGCAGGAAGGGGTGGTCCGCCAGCATGTTCTCGAAGAAGGCGCCGGGATGGGTCTCCAGGATCTCGTAGGTCTCAAAGCCGCCCAGCTTCATGACCTTCTCCGTCAGGGCCTCAGCCATGATATACATCTCGCCGTTGGGGGCCTTCACCACGGCGTAGGACTCGTCGGGATGCAGCGCGATGGCAAGGTTGCCCGGCAGGGTCCAGATGGTGGTGGTCCAGATCACGAAGAAGAGCTTGGACTTGTCGTACTGGCTGAGCTTGCCGCAGTCGTCGTGCATGGGGAACTTCACATACACGGTGGTGCAGGGATCGTCCTGATACTCGATCTCAGCCTCGGCCAGGGCGGTCTCGTCGTGGGGGCACCAGTACACGGGCTTGAAGCCCTTGTAGATATAGCCCTTCTTGTACATCTCGCCGAAGACCTTCACCTCCTCGGCCTCAAAGCCGGGGTTCATGGTGGCGTAGGGGTGCTCCCAGTCGCCCAGGACACCCATGCGCTGGAAGCCCTCGCTCTGCACGTCCATATAGTGGCGGGCAAAGTCGTGGCAGGCAGAGCGGAAATCGGGGATGCTCATGGCCTTGTGGTTGAGCTTGTTCTGCTTGATGATGGCGGACTCGATGGGCATGCCGTGGTTGTCCCAGCCGGGGATATAGGGGGTGTAGTAGCCCCGCATGGCGTAGGAACGGGTGATGAAGTCCTTGATGGACTTGTTCAGGGCATGGCCCATGTGCAGCGCGCCGTTGGAGAACGGAGGGCCGTCGTGAAGGTTGAAGAGGGGCTTGCCCTCGTTCTTTTTGAGCAGCTCGTTGTACACGTCCTGCTCCTTCCACCGGGCCAGCATCTCCGGCTCCCGCTTGGGCAGGCCCGCCCGCATGGGGAAGTCGGTCTTGGGCAGATTGATGGTCTTGTTGTAGTCCATGTTTTCTGATTCCTCCTATATGGTAAATGGTATTCAATCTGGATCGGTCGGGCTCTTTCATCAGATCCCGCCGTTGAAAAAGAAAAACGCTTTGCCTCTTTTGCAAGAGACAAAGCGTTTTTAACACTCTGCGGTACCACTCTCGGTTGCCGTACCCTTGCGGGATGCGGCCGCTCACAGCCTGCTGCACAGGCCGACGGAATAACGCCCGTCACACGTCCACGCTTACTCGCGTCGTCTTTCAGCAGGAGGCTCCAAGGTGATTTTCACGCGCCGTTCCTCTCCGCCTTTCACCGTCACGGCGGCTCTCTTTGCAGGTTGCGATGCGCTACTCGTCCTTATCTACGCCATTGTATTCGATTACCCGAACATCATATCATGTTTTGCCGGTTTGTCAACTGCTGCGGCGAGATTTTTCCTGTTTTTCCGGGCAGATCACCGTCTCACTCCGCCACCAGCGTCTCCACGGCCTGGCGCAGCGTCTGGGCACCGCCCACATTTCCCGGGAAAATCACATAGGGGATGCCCGGGAACTTGCTGCCCGGGTCGGTCTGCCACACGGGGATACCGGGACAGATCTGGCCCAGCACATTGGCCTTTTTCACTCCCAGGGCCTCGGTGCCGATGGTGCTGGAGGTGATGCCGCCCTTGGCGATCAGGAAGGCCGGCGTGACCCGCAGCCGGGCCACCAGATTCTGGACGCCCTGGCTGATCTTCACGCTGCGGACCAGGGCACTCTCCTTGGTGTCGTTTTCCACCGTCAAAAGCCGGCGGTTGGTATAGCACACCGCCACCTTTCCGCTGCGAATGGCCTCCTCTTCCAGGGCCACGCACCGGTCCACCTCGGCGGAGAGGGCCTCGTCCCCCTGGAGTACCAGGTCGCTTTGAAACTCGATGGGCACCGTACAGGGCAGTTCCAGCAGCGCCTCAAGCTGGGCGGTGGTCTTCCGGGTATGGCTGCCCACCAACACCAATCCGCCGGTGTGGGTGTCCACCGTCACCATGTCCTGCCGCCTGAGCAGCGGGATATCCGTGATGCCGCCTACCTCTTTCACAAGCTCCGCCGCCGTCCGGAACAAAAACGTCTTGCCCCGGGCCATGGCCCGATACAGCGCCACGGCGAACACCTTCACGTCGCATGCGTCAATGGCGTTGACGCAGACCTTGTTGAAGTCCGTCACGGCCATCAGCTTTTCCACGATGCCGTCGTAATCCTGGGCCCGCAGCTCCTCCAGGGAGATGCAGGTGACACTGGAGGCCGGGTAGCGGCCGCCGGTCTTTTCCTCGATGTAGCCGGGCAGGTCGGAGTGGGTGTAGCCAAAGCTTTTGTCTTTTGCAAACTCCGTCTGAGCGGCGGGCACCAGCTCGTCGCCGTACTGAACGTAGTGGGTGTTGCCGATGGTGAAGCGGCCGCCGTCCTTGAAGAAGGGGCACAGGATCTCCCCGTCCACATGGCGGCCGGCGGCCTCCATCCCCTGGCGCAGCAGCTCCGTCTCCAGCGGGTAATGGCCCCGGAGAGTGGAGTCGCTGCGGCTCATGATGAGATAGTGCTGTCCGGTCCGGGCCGCGGCCTCCACCGCGTTGGCGGCAATCTGACGGTGGACGGCGGTGGTCTCCTCCACCGTCAGTCCCCGGCTGTTGGTGAGGATGTAAAAGAGTTTCCGGGGCTCCTGGAGCCCGCTGCAGATGCTCTCCACCGTCCAGTCGGTATACACCGAGATGTCGTGGACCGTCTGAACGCCGGTGGGGTCATCGTCCAGCACGATGAACTTGGTGTCGTCCGCCGCGATCTCCCGGCGCAGCAGTGCATCCACCGCCGCCGTGTCCACCGGCGGAAATTGCGTGAGAATCTCTGCGGAAATGGTGTTTTCCATCAACTGTCCCTCCTGTTTACTGCGCTCCGCCCCGGACCTCCACGCCGGCCAGCTGTTCAAAATACTGGACGTATCCGGCGTGGTCGTCGTCCATGTGGCCGGAGACTTTCAGCGCCTGCTGGATCTCAAAGAGCTCCGCCGTCAGCGGCAGGGGCACATCGATCTCATGGGCGGTGGCCAGGACGTTCTTGATGTCCTTGTGGTTGACCCGGATGGTCCCGCCGGGTTTGAAGTTGCGGGCACACATCATGGGCGCCTTGGCGTCCAGCACGGTGCTGCCGGCAAGGCCTCCCCGGATAGCCTGATAGACCTTCATGGGGTCCACGCCGGCCTTGGTGGCCAGCACCAGCGCCTCGGACACTGCGGCGATGTTCAGATTCACGATGATCTGGTTTGCCAGCTTCGTGACGCTGCCGGCGCCGGGACCGCCGATCAGCATGGCGCTGCTGCCCATGCACTGGAAGGCCGGCATCAGCCGGTCAAAGTCCGCCTGGTCGCCGCCGCACATAATGGCCAGAGTCCCGGCGATGGCACCGGGCTCTCCGCCGGAGACCGGCGCATCCACAAAGCCCACGCCCATCTCCTTGAGGCGGCGGTAGCACTCCTGGGACTCACCGGGGGTGACGCTGGACAGATCGCACACCACCTGGCCCGGCCGCAGCGCGGAGGCCACGCCGTTTTCCCCGAAGAGCACTTCCCGGACAATGGCGCCGGTGGGCAGGATCGTAAAGATGATCTCACACGCCTTTGCCAGCTCCACATACGTGCCGGACTCCGCGCCCAGGCCTCGCAGCTCCTCCACCACGGCGCCGTTGAGGTCGCTGACCATTACCTGCTGCCCGCCCTTGAGCAGATTCTTCGCCATAGGGCGGCCCATGATCCCAAGTCCGATAAACCCGATTTTGCCCATCATCAATCGTCCTTCCATTCCATCCAAGCGGATGTTGTTTTTGTTGTGCCGAGGGGGCCTGCGGTCCTCCGGTCCTGTTGGCTCCAGTATATTGCATACCGGTATACCGGTCAAGAAAAAATTGCGAATTTCCGCTAAAATTCAAATAATCAGCGTTCTGCGCAAAAACTTTTTGTTTTTTTGTGAAAATAGCCCTTGATTGGAATACCGGTATCCTGTAAGATACCAGCATACGGAGGAGGGACATGTCCATGGCAGGCTACACACTGTTGCAGGAAGAAGCATACGCCCATATCAAGGAGCAGATCCTCACCGGGGCACTGCAGGAGGATCAGATCTACTCGGAGACCCGGATCGCGGCTATGATCGGCATCTCCCGCACACCGGTGAAGGACGCGCTGGTGCGGCTGAACCAGGAGCGGCTGGTGGACATCCTGCCCAGCCGGGGATTCCGGCTGCACCGGATGTCCGAGGATGACATCTGGGACACCTATCAGGTGCGGACAGCGGTGGAGGGCTTCTGCGTGGTGCATCTGGCCCACCGGAAGGACACGCCGGAGGGCCAGGCGGCCATCGCGGAGCTGGAGCGCAGCATCGCCCGCATGGAAGCGCTGGCGGACGCGCCCCTTGACCAGCTCTGGCAGGAGGATCTGGCGTTCCACAGCCGCCTTGTGGCGTTTTCCGGCAATCAGGAATTTTCCCAGCTCTTTGAAAGCTGCAATCACCGCATGTCGGTCATCGCCAAGCAGAGTTTCCAAAGCCCCAACCGGCGCCAGGCAGCCATCGGGGAGCACCGGGCCATTCTGGAGGCCATCCGCACCTGCACCGGACGGGACGATCTGACGGCCTACGGCGCACTGCGGACCCACATGGAGGCATCCCGGGACATCGTTTTGCGGGAGCAGATCTCCCGATAAGAAAAAACAGGGCGGATGCCGTTTCGGCATCCGCCCTGTTTTTTCTTCTCATGTACTGTGCCCTGCACGGGACGGCGCTGTCACTGATACCGGTACTGTTTCCCGGAATACTGGTCCACACAGCGCAGAAACATCTCATGGCTGCGGAACTCCAGCAGCTGACAGCCCTCTTCCTCGTGAAAGGATACAATGCGCCGTTTGGTGTCTACCCAAACGCGCCACAGATTTTCCACAACGCACTTTTGATCCATGCGCTCCGCTCCCTTCCGTGCATCCGCTGATGCAGTGCCCCATCTACTTATAAGACGATTGAACAGGGCGATTTGTTTCACCGGTTTGAAACTTTTTTTGATAGTTTTTCAGGAATCCTCCTCCATGGCCGCCGCCACATCCGCCCGGAAGGTGTCCCAGGCCTCAGGATGCTCCACGTAGTACAGCGGACAGAGCTTTTCCGTCACGTCGTAGTGACGGATCACGTCCGTCTCCGGGTCCAGGCGGAACGTCTCGCACAGCCAGGCGGTCAGCTCCACCACCCGGTCATACGTCACCGGGGAGAACTCCCCCGTCTCATCCGGGTGGCAGACCTCAATGGAAACAGTGTCGTCGTTGCGGGAATTGGAGGCATAGGCGATCTCCGTCAGGGGGACGCACTGGATCACCTCCCCCTCCAGCCCCACGATAAAGTGGCTGCTGGCGTAGACGCCGTCGGCACCGGAGGACAGGGATTCAAAGTAATTGCGGTTGGCCTCCGCCGTGGTGCCGGGATTGCCCACATAGTGGATCACGACGCCGTTGATCTTCTCCAGCGGCGTGCCGGGCCGGGACCACTCGTTGACCGTCAGGTAGTCCTTCTGGACGTAGGACGGCGTCTTGATGTCCTCCCCCGGCAGGCCCCGGAGCGCCCCGTGCATCCACACGGCGGCACCCGCCGCCACGCAGACCACCGCCAGCACCAGCGCCGCGAAACGGGGATTTCTCTTTTTCACCCGCCTTCTCCGGCGGGGATGGGTTTGGGTGTTCATTGCTCAGGGATTCGCCTCCGCCTCGTAATCCGCCGGCCAGGAGACCGAGAAGCCGGTTCCCGGATTCTCCAGCAGGGTCTGGAGCTCATATCCATCCTGCCGGTTCGGCTGGTCGGCAGCCTGATTGGAGAGGTCGCTCAGCTCCCGGTTGGTCATCAGGGGCCGCTGGTCACTGACGATGCCGTACTGGCGCAGCACGGCAATGGTCTCCGTATAGGCCGGAGTGATCCCGATGTCCAGGGAGCTCATGCCGTCTCCCTGGGTATACCAGAACTCCAGGGAGTTTTCATAGGTCTGCTCCCAGCCATCCTCGGCGAACATGGTCCCGCCGGCCCGGCCTGCGTCAATATCCCGCAGAATCGCCTCCAGCACCGCCTGGGCGACCTTTCCCTCAAAGGGATAGCTGCTGCTGCTCCAGCCGCCGTCGGCATAGATGGTCTGCGCATAGATCATGCTGCCGCCCGCCAGATGGTCCAGCACTTCCTGCTCCGTCAGGCTGCTGCCGTCCAGCAGCGCGGCCCGCTGTACGGCGGGCTCCTGCACCAGAGCCCCCATCTGCGCGATCAGCGAGGTGGGGTCGTTCACCTCTTCATAGGGGTAAAACAGCTCGTAGCTGCGCCGCATCTGGGTCCGGCCCAGCTGATAGCGCAGTGTCACCGTGCACTGGCCCGTGGTCTCCTGGACTTTGTCCGGATCACCGGCATAGAAGCGGACCTTCCGCAGCTGCTCTTCCTTCTTGTCGGCGACCATTTCCCGGTGCAGCTGCAAAAATTGCTCCACGGTATCCGGGTCCTTGACGATCCCGGTGAGGTAGGTATTTCCGCCGATGGAAAACTCCACGCTCTTCACCGCCGCAGCGTCCGGCACCCGGCTTTCCACGCCGGTCACATCCAGCCCCACGCCGATGCCCAGCGCCAGGACCACCGCCGTCACCACCACGGCGCCCTTCCAGCCGCTGCGGAGCACCCGGAAGGACTTGCACAGCAGCATCTCCGCGCCGAAGAAACCCACAAGACCCAGCACCACCATGCACACCAGTGCCAGCGGCAGCGCCGGAGACTTGACACTCTCCTCAAAGAACTCGCTCCAGATCAGGTAATAGAGCCACTGCCCCACCATCAGCGCCGCGCAGATGCCCACGCCGAAGCGGAACAGATGCCGGGCCCAGGACACCGCCACCACGTCGCCCGCCGTCTCGCTGCGGCGCACGCGGTAGACCGCCAGCGCTGCTCCGGCTAGCACCAGCCCCGCCAGGACATAGACACCCAGCGTCCCGAGTCCTTCAACAGTGCGGTCCACATTGCAGCCCAGCTCCTCGTTCCAGGTGCCTGTAGTCTCCAGACGGGAGAGAAGCTGATAGGGCGGCGTCAGCCAGCGGACCCACGCGGGAGTCCCGCCGCCGCTGTAACCGTAGAGGAACATGCTCCCCAGCGTCTGCACCGCCTGGCACAGCGCCATGGCCACCACGTTCAGCGCCGCGTAAAACACCGGCATCGCCAGGATCTGGCCTGTAAACATGGTGCAGAACACCGCAAAGGAGTAGAAGAACAGCATCTGCCCTGCCGCGCAGAGGAAAAACAATCCGATGTTGCGCCACTCCAGCACCCCGGCGGCACCCTGAACGGCGGCGGTCAGGAGTCCTGTGATCACAAGGCTGCTCAAAAACACGATGCAGCCCGCCAGGTAGTGGGTGAAGAACAATCCCTCCCGCCGGATGGGGAAGCTGTGCATCATCCCCACGCTGCGGGCAGAGCACAGGTAGGAAAAGAGCGCCATGGCAAAGAAGCACCCGGAAATCAGGCCCATCCACATGCCGAACTCCGTGCCCATGTCCAGCAGATTGGAAACCGCCACATCCACCAGCTGGATGGGGGTATAATACCGGATGGAGGTGCCGAAGAGGGTCAAAAACTGGTTCAGCGGCACCGCCACCAGCCACACCGCCAGATATGCACACCACAGCGGCCAAAACCGGCCCAGGTCCTTGCGCAGGAGCGTTCCGTTAAAGCACGATGTCTTTGACCGCATAGTCCACACCTCCCAACTCGTAAATGAAAATCTCCTCCAATGTCAGCGGCAGCGCGTCCGCCAGCAGCGGATGATATGCCGCCACCCGGGCCGTGGCCTCCTCCGCCCCCATGCGCATGATGAGGGTGTGGACCCGGCCCACTCGGGAGGCGTGGAGCACCGGCAGATCCGCCGGCACCTCCGTGATTCCCTCCGGGAACACCACCTGGAGCTTGACCATGTTGTCCTGCAGCTGTGCCAGGGACCGCTCCAGCAGCACCCGGCCCCGGTCCATAATGCCCACGTGATCGCACACATCCTCCAGCTCCCGCAGGTTGTGGGAGGAAATAAGTACCGTCACGCCCCGCTGGGCCACGTCGCCCAGCACCAGCGACCACACCTGCCGCCGCATCACCGGGTCCAGGCCGTCCACCGGTTCATCCAGGATCAGGTAATCCGGCATGCAGCTCAGCGCCAGCCAGAAAGCCACCTGCTTCTGCATGCCCTTGGACAGCCGCCGGATGGTCCGCCGCTCGTCGATCTGAAAGACCTCTTTGAGGGCGTTGTACCGCTCCATGGAAAACGAGGGGTAAAATCCCCGGTAAAACCGCATCATATCCCGCACAGAGGACTGCAGAAAGTAATACCAGTCGTCCGGAATCGCGGCGATCCGGGCCTTGAGGGCTGCGTTTTCCCACACCGGCTCCCCGCCGATGGTGACGCTGCCGCCATCTTGATGGTAAATCCCGGTCAAATGCCGGATCAGCGTGGATTTGCCCGCGCCATTGGGGCCTACCAGCCCGTACACGCTGCCCGCCGGAACCGACAGCGTGGCGCCGTCCAGCGCCCGAATGCCGTCAAATTTCTTGACCAGCTCCCGCACTTCAATCACGCGAACACCTCCTTTACAAGATCCGTCAGCTCCTGCTGACTGACGCCCAGATACCGCAGCTCTGCCAGCAGCTCCCGCACTTTTCCCAGCAGTTCCCGGCGGCGGGCCTCATCGGCGCCGGCATTGGCAGAGGCAAAGCTGCCCTTGCCGGGGACCGAATAGATATAGCCCTCCCCTTCCAGTTCGTTATAAGCCCGCTGGATGGTGTTGGGGTTGATGGCCAGCTGGGCGGCCAGCGCCCGGACGGAGGGCAATTTCTCATCCGCTCCCAGGGCGCCGGTGACGATCAGCTTTCGCAGTCCGTCCTCGATCTGCTCGTAGATCGGACGGGAATCCCGGTAGTTCAGGCTGATCATCGCGTTCACCTTCCCTTCTGCGGCGATTCTCCCTTGCCGCTAACTGTATTAACCGTACTAGTACGGTTAGGATAACACACCGGATTTAACCTGTCAAGAGCCCTTTGGACGCCTGGTTTTTCTTGACAACACCGCTGCCCCGGCGGATGATAAAGACAGCGGATTTTCCGCTGATTTCCCTGTTTTCCGCCTGATGCGGAAGGAAAGGAGCCCTATGAACCAGCGTCCGATTCTGAAAAACAAGCTCTACCTCTATCTGACGGAATTTTTCTCCGGCGTGGCCGTCATGGCGGTGGAGCTGGGCGCCAGCCGCCTGCTGGCCCCCTACTTCAGCTCTTCCCAGATCGTGTGGACCATCATCATCGGCACCATCATGATCGCCATGGCCCTGGGAAACCTCTACGGCGGCCGCACCGCCGACCGGGACCCCAACCCCGACCGCCTCTACCGCCGCATCCTCATCGCCGCCGTGTGGATCGCCCTGATCCCGGTGGTGGGCAAGTACGTGATCCTGGCAGTGTCGGCGGCATTGATCTTCACCGTCAGCACCAATTTTCTCATTATCGCGGCCTTTGCCGCCTGCATGATTCTTTTTGTCTATCCCCTGTTCCTGCTGGGCACCGTCACCCCCTCTCTGGTGAAGTACACCACCGACTCCCTGGAGGACAACGGCCGGATCGTGGGCAATATGGAGGCATTCAACACGGTGGGCAGCATTCTGGGCACCTTCCTGCCCACGTTTGTCACCATCCCGGCGGTGGGCACCTCCGTGACCTTCCTGCTCTTCTCCGGCATCTTGCTGGCGTTGGGGCTTGCCTACTTTCTCAGCGGCCGCAGCCACCTCCGCACCTGCGCCGGTGCGCTGGCAGCGGTGGTTCTGTGCGCCGTGTTCGGCCACCGGGACAGCTTTGCGTTCTGGGAGGATGACCTCCTCTACGAGGGGGAGTCCGTGTACAACTATTTACAGGTCAAGGAGACGGAGGACTCGGTCATTCTCTCCACCAACGTGCTCTTCGGTGTCCAGTCCGTCCGGCAGAAGGACGGCGGCCTCACCGGCATGTACTACGACACCGCCCTGGCGGCGCCGCTGATGGCGGGAATTCAGGAAAAGGAGACCTTCGACATCCTGATTCTGGGCATGGGCAGCGGCACCTATGCCGCCCAGTGTCAGGAGTTCTTCGGCGGTCGGAACGGCCAAACCCTCTCCATCGAGGGCGTGGAGATCGACCAGGACATCACGGACCTGGCCCGGACGTACTTCGCCCTGCCGGAGGAGGTATCGGTTTCCACCTATGACGGCCGGGCCTACCTGCAGGCGGTGGACAAGAAATACGACGTGATCCTGGTGGACGCCTATCAGGACATCACCATCCCCTTTCAGATGTCCACTGTGGAGTTTTTCACCCTGGTGCGGGACCACCTGAAACCCGACGGTGTGATGGCGGTGAACATGAACATGCACTCCGACGGGGAGGGCAGCATCAACGCCCACCTGTGCGACACCATTTCCTCCGTATTTGATTCCGTCTACACCGCGGACGTGCCCCGCACCACCAACCGGGAGCTCTTCGCCTGGAACGGCGCCGATGCGCTGGAGACCCTCTCCGGCGGCACCGCCGCCCTCACCCGGGCGGACCTGCGGCAGAACCTGGAGGACGTGGCGCAGCGCCTGACGCCCTACACCGCCGGCGACCTGCTTTTGACCGACGACCGGGCCCCGGTGGAGCTGCTGGGCATTCAGGTGATCGACAGCCTGATCCAGGACGAGGTGGCTCATTACCGGGAACTCTATGAGCAGGAAGGACTTCAGGGCGTGGTGGAAAGCCTTCTCTGACCCCTCGCCGGCACAAAAAAAGTGCCGGGAAACGCATAAATTTTCCTTTACAACGCAACACTTCTATGGTATAGTCACTAAGGTATGCAGGCGCATACCATTATGCCCCAAAGCTTCGTCCCGTGGACTTTCACCGGCCCGGCGCGCAGTTTTGCGGGGAATTTTCAGAAAGGTGGAATTTATCCATGCTGCGTAAAGAACAGAAGACGGCTGTTATCAACGCCAACCGTACCCACGAGAACGACACCGGCTCCCCCGAGGTTCAGGTCGCCATCCTGACCGAGCGGATCAACCAGCTCACCGAGCACATGCGCAAGAACCCCCAGGACAAGCACTCCAACCGGGGCCTGCTGAAGATGGTCGGTAAGCGTCGGAGCCTGCTGGACTACCTGCAGAAGAAGGACATCGAGCGTTATCGTGCCCTCATCGCCAAGCTGGGTATCCGGAAGTAAGTTTGAAACAGGGTGGTGTGGACTTCTGCACCACCCTTCTTTCACATTTCCCCCCGCACGTATGAGAGCCGTATAAGCCTTTAGCAGTTGAACATGCGGCCGGAGCGCCGGCCGCATGTTCAAGTGCTAAATGGTTTGGCTCCCATGCGGAATTTTTCAACAAAGGAGACGAATCATGTCAACGATCATTACCAAAAGACAGTTCCCCGGCTATCACAAGTATGAAATGGAGCTGGCCGGCCGTCCTCTGACTATGGAAGTGGGCAAGATGGCAGAGCTGGCCAACGCCGCTGTCATGGTGGGCTACGGCGACACCCGGGTGCTCTGCTGCGCCACCGCCGCTCCCCGCCCCCGGGACGGCATCGACTTCTTCCCCCTGAGCGTGGACTTTGAGGAAAAGCTCTACGCCGTGGGCCGCATCCCCGGCTCCTTCAACCGCCGGGAGGGCCGCCCCGGTGAGAAGGGCATCCTGACGAGCCGCGTCATCGACCGGCCCATCCGCCCCCTCTTCCCCTACGACTTCCGCAATGACGTGTCCATCATGTGCACCGTCATGAGCGTGGACCACGACTGCTCCCCCGAGATCGCGGCCCTGATCGGCACTTCCGCGGCCCTGGCCATCTCCGATATCCCCTGGAACGGCCCCGTGGGCGCGCTGAAGGTGGGTCTCGTGGACGGCAAGCTGGTCTTCAATCCCACCAGCGAGCAGCGCAAGGTCTCTGACCTGGACGTCACCGTGGTCTCCACCCACAAGAAGGTGGTCATGATCGAGGCCGGCGCCAACGAGGTCCCCAACGACGTGATGTTCGAGGCCATCAAGTCCGCCCATGAGGAGAACCAGAAGATCCTGGCCCTCATCGACCAGATGGTCTCCGAGGTGGGCAAGCCCAAGTTCGACTACCCCCACGCCGACTTCAACCAGGAGCTCTTCGACGACATCGTCGCCAACTTCATGGACGAGGCCAAGGCCGCCATGGACACCGACGACAAGAACGTCCGGGAAGCCCGCTGGAACGCCATGATCGAAAAGTGGCATGAGAAGTATCTGGAGCAGTACCCCGACATGGATAAGTACCTGGAGGAGTTCACCTACAAGTTCCAGAAGAAGATCGTCAAGCAGTGGCTGCTGGAAGGCCACCGCGTGGACGGCCGCCAGAAAAACGAGATCCGGCCCCTGGCCGCCGAGGTGGGCGTACTGCCCCGGGCCCATGGCTCCGGCCTCTTCACCCGCGGCCAGACCCAGGTGCTCTCTGTCTGCACCCTGGACACCCTCTCCGCCTGCCAGAAGCTGGATACCATCTGGGAGGACACCGAGAAGCGGTATATGCACCACTACAACTTCCCCGGCTACTCCGTGGGCGAGGCCAAGCCCGCCCGTTCCCCCGGCCGGCGTGAGATCGGCCACGGCGCTCTGGCCGAGCGGGCGCTGCTGCCCGTGCTGCCCTCCGTGGAGGAGTTCCCCTATGCCATCCGGGTGGTGAGCGAAGTGCTCTCCTCCAACGGCTCCACCTCCCAGGGCTCCATCTGCGGCTCCACTCTGGCACTGATGGACGCCGGCGTGCCCATCAAGGCCCCTGTGGCCGGTATTTCCTGCGGCCTGATTCAGGATGACGACGGTTCCTTCACCACCTTCATCGACATCCAGGGCGTGGAGGACTTCCACGGCGAGATGGACTTCAAGGTGGGCGGCACCAAGAAGGGCATCACCGCCATCCAGATGGACCTGAAGAACGACGGCCTCACCATGGAGATCATCAAGGAAGCTCTGGACATCACCTACGATGCCCGCTGCGAGATCCTGGACCAGATCATGCTGCCCTGCATCTCCGAGCCCCGGAAGGAAGTCTCCAAGTACGCCCCCAAGATGCTGACCATGCACATCGACCCCTCCAAGATCCGGGAGGTCATCGGCTCCGGCGGCAAGGTCATCCAGAAGATCGTGGCCGACACCGGCGCCAAGATCGACATCAACGACGACGGCTCCATCTTCATCTCCGGCGTGGACGCCGCCTCCTGCGACGCCGCCAAGAAGTGCATCGACGACATCGTGTTCGTCCCTGAGGTAGGCGCGCTGTACTACGGCCGTGTGGTCCGTCTGATGACCTTCGGCGCCTTCGTGGAACTGGCCCCCGGCAAGGACGGCCTGGTCCACATCTCCAAGCTGGCTGACCACCGCATCGAGAAGGTGGAGGATGCCTGCAAGGTGGGCGACATGATGTGGGTGAAGGTCACCGACATCGACGAGAAGGGTCGCGTGAACCTCTCTCACAAGGATGCCGTCAAGGAGATCAAGGCCAAGGAGGCCGCTGGCGAGCGGATTAAGTAAAGCCGGGCGTTTCGCCTGTGTTTTGCGCCGGTCCTCCGGAACGAAAATCGACCTGGAAAGGCCGGGCGCGCTGCGCCCGGCCTTTTTTATCGCAGCCGCAGCAAGGGAGTCCGGACTTGCAAACAGCTCCCGCCCTCCTCTATAATGATGGAAACCTTTTTCACGCGGGGCGGTCTATACCGTTCCGCTCCGGACTCTCTGGTTTTTCCTCGTTCCCGCTGAGAAAGGAGCCTTATCATGACCATTCGCCCCTGTACGCAGGCAGATCTGGACGCACTGCTGTCTCTCTTTTATGCCGCAGTCCACACCGCCTGCGCCGCCGATTATACCCCCGCCCAGCTCTCCGCCTGGGCGCCGGAGGCCCCAGATTCCGCCCGCTGGGCGGAAAAGCTCCGGCAGGAGACCTTCCTGACCGCCGAGGAGGACGGGACCCTGCTGGGCTTCGGCGCCATAGAGGGCACTTATCTGGACCTGCTCTACGTTCGTCCGGACCGCCAGGGCCGGGGGATCGGAACGGTGCTGTGTGATTTTCTGGAACAGCAGTGCACCGGTCCCGTTCTCACGGTCCACGCCTCCCGCACCGCCCGGCCCTTTTTCGAGGCCCGGGGCTATCGCCTGATCCATGGGCAGCAGGTGGAGCGCCGGGGACAGATGCTGGAGAACTTTGTCCTGAAAAAGGACCTGGCCTGACTGCCGCAGGTTCCCCGCCGCCCTGCGGCGCGCCGGAACCCGCTGTCCCCGTTTTAGAAAGGAGATCGTTTTTATGGATGTCATTGCCGCCATCGCCACCGGGGCAGCCCCCACCGCCATCGGCATCGTCCGTGTATCCGGCGAGGGGTGCTTTTCCCTGTGCGACGCCGTGTTCCGCCCGGCAAACGGCCGGTCCTTTTCGGAGCAGGACGCCCGGAAGATGGTCTTTGGAGAGATGCTGGACACCCAGGGCCGCTGCATCGACCGGGGCCTTGCCGTCCGCTTCCCCGGCCCTCACAGCTACACCGGTGAGGACTCCGCCGAGTTTTACTGCCATGGCTCCCCCGTGGTGCTGCGGGAGCTGCTCTTCGCCCTGTTTGCCGCCGGCGCCCGACAGGCGGGCCCCGGGGAGTTCACCCGCCGGGCCTTTTTGAACGGCCGCCTGGACCTGACGGAGGCGGAGGCGGTGGTGGACCTCATCGATGCGGAGACCGCAGCTGCCGCCCGGAACGCCGCCGCCCAGCTCCACGGCTCCCTGCGCCGGGACTTCGAGGCCGTGACGGAGCGCCTGCTGGATATCACCAGCCGGTTTTACGCCGTGGTGGATTACCCGGACGAGGACATCGAGGACATCCAGCCCCGGGAGATCCGTCGGGCCCTCCGAGAATGCGACGCCACGCTCTCCCGCCTGCTGGACACCTGCAGCCGGGGAAACGTGCTGAAAAACGGCGTGGCCACTGCCATTGTGGGTCGGCCCAACGCCGGCAAGTCCTCCCTCTTAAACGCCCTGGCGGGGTACGAGCGGGCCATTGTCACCGACATCCCCGGCACCACCCGGGACACGGTGGAGGAATCCGTCCTCTGCGGCGGGGTGCGGCTGCGGCTCATAGACCCCGCCGGCATCCGCGACACGGAGGACACGGTGGAAAAGCTGGGCGTGGAGCGCTCCCGGCAGGCTCTGGAGCGGGCGGACCTGGCTCTGGCAGTGGTGGACGGCTCCGCTGCCCCCACGGAGGAAGACGCGGAGATCCTGCGCCTTGCCAGCCGCTGTCCCCGGTGGATTCTGGTGCTCAACAAGCAGGATCTCCATCCCGGGCACGGCGCCATCTTCTCTCTGGCTCCCTCCCTGCCCAAGCCCGACGCCGCCGTGGAGATCAGCGCCCTCAACGGGGACGTTTTCTCTCTGGAACGGGCGGTGGAGCATCTGTTTCCGGAGGGAGATATCCCCGACGGGTCCATCCTCACCAACGCCCGCCAGCAGGAGGCCGCCTCCCGGGCCCGGGAGGCCATCCGCCGGGCACTGGCGGCCCTGGAGAACGGTCTGACTCCGGATGCAGTCCTCACCGACGCCGAGGAGGCCCTGGACGCCCTGGGCGAGCTCACCGGCCGCACCGCCCGGGAGGAAATCGTTCAGCAGATCTTCTCCCGCTTCTGCGTGGGAAAATGAGCTCATGAGGCACGGCATCTCGTCTCTTTCTCCGTAAAATGTAATTTACAAAACCATTTCCCGGTGCTATACTGCCTTTGGATGAAAAGACACACCAGGAAGGAGTGTATCCCTCATGGAAGATCTGACTGAGCTGCGCCAGCGGCTGCGGACCCAGCGGCCCGTCCCCTGGGAACAGCTGCCGGACTTCGCGCTGTATATGGACCAGGTGCTCAGCTACATGGACCGCCAGGTGATCCGTTTTGACGAGGACGACGGACTGACCTCGGCCATGGTGAACAATTATACGAAAAGCGGTCTGGTCCCCCGGGCCGCCGGCAAGAAGTACAACCGGGAACACCTGGCCTACCTCACTGCCATCTGCGTGCTCAAGCGGGTGATGTCCACCCGGGACATGGACCTGCTCATCAAGCAGGAACTCCAGGGCGAGCGGTCCGTGGCCGACGGCTACGCCGCGTTCTGTGAGAGTCTGGACAAGGCACTGAACATCACCGCCGACGAGATGGAGCTTTATCTGGACGAGTCCACCCTGGCGGACGCCGCCATTCACTTCGCCCTGCTCAGCTACGCCGCAGGCGTTGCCAGCAACCGCTACGTGTCGCTGCTGCGGCAGCAGCAGGAGGCCGCAGGCGCGGAAACGGAGAGCCGGCGGAAGGACCGCCGCAAGGAAAAGGAGAAGGATGAACATGCGTGATTTCGTCATCATGACCGACAGCTGCTGCGACCTCACCGATGAGATGGCCCGGGACCTGGGCGTGGCGGTGGTGCCGCTGAGTTTGCAGATGGGCGGTCAGACCTACCGCAACTGGCTGGACGGTCGGGACATCGCCTTCCAGGACTTTTACAGCCGCATCCGGGCCGGAGAGACCGCCACCACCTCCGCCGTCAGCGTGGGGGAGTTTCAAGAGCAGATGCGGGAGATCCTTTCCCAGGGAAAGGACGTTCTGTATCTGAGCTTCTCCTCCGCCCTCTCTACCACCTATCAGTCCGCCGTCATTGCCGCGGACGATCTCCGAGAGGAGTTTCCCGACGGGCAGGTGCTGGTGGTGGACACCCGGTGCGCCTCTCTGGGCCAGGGCCTGCTGGTGTATCTGTGCGCCCGGGAAAAGGCCGCGGGCCGGTCTCTCACCGGGCTGCGGGACTATGCGGAGGCCACCAAGGGCAATATCTGCCACTGGTTCACTGTGGACGATCTGAACCACCTCAAGCGGGGCGGGCGCATCAGTGCCGCCACCGCCCTGGTGGGCACCATGCTCTCCATCAAGCCGGTGCTGCATGTGGACGATGAGGGCCGGCTGATCTCCGTCAGCAAGGCCCGGGGCCGCCGCGCCTCTTTGATGGCGCTGGTGGACCGGATGGAAGCCACCGCTCTGGACCCCGCAGGCGGCACCGTGTTCATCAGCCACGGCGACTGTGAGGGAGACGCCCTGCTGGTGGCGGATGAGATCACCCGCCGCTTCGGAAACCACGACATCCACCTCAACTATGTGGGGCCGGTGATCGGCAACCACTCCGGCCCCGGCACCGTGGCGCTGTTCTTTGTGGGCAGCAAGCGCTGAAAAGGAGACAAGATATGGATTGGCTGCAGCTGCACATTGACACCACCCACACCGGACTGGAGCCGGTGGAGACGCTGCTCTCCGCCCTGGGCATCGACGGCGTGGTGATCGACGACGAGACAGAGTTCCAGGACTTTCTGGAGAACAACCACCAGTACTGGGACTATGTGGACGAGGACCTTGCCGCCCAGATGGCCGGTAAGTCCCGCATCACCTTCTACCTGGAAGCCGGCGAGGAGGGCTTTGCCAAGATGGGTGAAGTCCGTCTGGCCCTGGAGCAGCTCAAGACCCAGCGGGACGACTGCGGGTCGCTGCTGCTGACGCTGGAGAACCTCAAGGACGCCGACTGGGAGAACAACTGGAAGCAATATTACAAGCCCATGGAGATCGGGGAGCATCTGGTGGTGGTCCCCCAGTGGCTTCAGGAGGACCCGAAGGTGCAAAAGCTCCTGGCCGCCGGACGGGTGCCGCTGATCCTGGACCCCGGCCTTACCTTCGGCACAGGCTCCCACGCCACCACCCGGCTGTGCCTGACGGCGCTGGATCAGCGGATTCACGGCGGTGAGCGGGTGCTGGACCTGGGCTGCGGCAGCGGCATTTTGTCCATCGCCGCCCTGCGGCTGGGGGCCAAAGAGGCCTTTGCCTGCGACATTGACGACAAGTGCCAGGATGTGGCCTATGAAAATGCCGCCCTCAACGGCATCGGCCGGGATGCTTATACCGTCCGGGTGGGCGACATCCTGACGGATCAGGCCCTGCAGGCGGAGATCGGCGGTGGGTACGACATTGTTCTGGCCAACATTGTGGCGGACGTCATCATCGCCCTGGCACCGGCGGTCCGTCCCCTGCTGGCGGAACACGGCGTGTTCCTCTGCTCCGGCATCATTGACGACCGGGCGGAGGAAGTGGCCGAAAAGCTCCGGGCGGCGGGTCTGGAGATTCTGGAGACCCACAGCGCCGAGGGCTGGTTCTCCTATCTCTGCCGCTGAGGGCAGCCGGTTCTTCCAAAATCCGGCCCGGGAAGTCGTCTCTTCTCTGCCCGGTCCGCCATTAATTTTCCACAATCATTTCTGCGCGCGGCCATTGGCTGG
>FR890879.1 GCA_000436875.1 Oscillibacter sp. CAG:155
TGTTTTTTCAAAGCAATACCATTATGATCATATTAAATAATGGAGCAGCCAGTTACAGATCGGGCTCCGGCATTTTCTGCCGGAGCCCTTCTGTTTTCAACCTTTTCCGTAAATAAACCGCACGTTTTTCTCAGAACTCGGAAACCGACGTCAGCTCCTCCGACCTCCGATGACGCCTCCGGGCAAACCAGACGGACAGATTGTCCAGCACGGAATAATAGACCGGAGTGAATACCAGTGTCACCACTGTAGATATGGACATGCCGCTGATCATGGTAACACCCATATCGCTCATCATCTCGTTGGTGCCTCCGACTCCCAGGGCCATAGGAACCATGGCCAAAACAGTCGTCAGAGTAGTCATCATAATGGGACGAATACGCATTGGGCAGGCGTGCAAAATGGCCTCCTCTCGGCTCTCGCCCATGCCCCGCCGGATCTTGATATACTCTACCAGGATGATGGAGCTGTTGACTACGGTACCCGCCAGCATAATAATCGATACCAGTGCCACCATGGACATATCCCGCCCTGTCAGCGGCAGCGCGACCAAGGCCCCGGAAAATGCCACTGGCAAAATCATCATAACCATAACCGGCATCAGGAAGGACTCGAACTGCACTGCCAGGACAAAGTATACCAAGATCAGCGCCACTACCAAGGCAAAGGCCAAGTCAGCAAAGCTCTCCATCATGTCCTCGTAGGCGCCGGCGGTTTCCGCTGTGTAGCCCTCTGGCAGAGAATAGTTTTCCAGAATAGAATTAATCTCCTGCGTGATGGCATTGGTGTCACCGCTCTTCGTATCACCAGTGATGGTGACCTGTCGGTTTTGGTTATGCCGTGTCACGCTCTGGGGGGCCTGCTCGATGGTTACATTGGCCACGGCAGAAAGTGGTACCGTTCCCCCATAGGCAGAAGTGATCGGCATGGATCGCAGCGCATCCAGGCTGGCAGCGGTAGTTCCGTCGCCCTTGACCACCACATCATACTCCTGATTGTCAATGGTGACAGTGGTGGCCGTGGTGCCAGTCAGCTCCGCCCGGACAGCGGCGCCCACAGCGGCAGCCGTCAAGCCATACTGTGCCGCCGTTTCCCGATTCAGCGTCACCTTCACCTGGGGGACCTGATCGGACATACTGTTGTCCACATTGACGGCATCCGGCAGTGCGGCGATCTGTTCAGTCAATTCATCAGCAATTTGTGCCAATACATCGTAGTCATCTCCAGTGATTTCCACGGAGATGTCGTCACCGCCGATCATTGCCATGGCACCGTTGCCGGAGGCATCCACCGTAATCTCACAGCCTGCAATGTCCTGAAGATTTTCCCGCAGATCATCTCCAATCTCAAAGGCGCTGCGGGTTCGTTCGGTCTTGGGCGGCAGCATAACGCCCATGGTCACGGATTCGTCCTGAGCGATGTAGTACAGGTCTTCCATCTCCGGGCACTCCCGCTCCGCAATGCCTGCCACTTGATCGGCAATCGCAGCGGCCTCCTCTACTTCTGAGCCGATAGGCAGGGAAATACTAATGGACACCGTTCCCTGATCCATGTCGGGGATCAAAACCATGGTGGTATTGACCAACGCCAGAGCAAAGACCGCCACCAGTCCCAGGGATACCAGCATACCCGTTTTCAAGTGGTGAATAAAATAGTCCAGCAGCCGCATATAGAAGCTGTTGATCCGTTCCAGACAGCTTCTCAGGCAAGCTGCCAGTCTGGACTGGCCCATTTTTTTCCGCCGCAGCTGCCTTCTGTGCGCCGTTCCCTGATCCAGGGTAAAGTAACACATCAGCGGCACCAGTGTCAGCGAGATCACCAGGGAAGCGAAAATCAGCGAGGCAATCGTCAGGGAAAAGTCCCGGAACATATCACCGGCAATACCCTCCACCATTCCCAGTGGTACAAATACAGCCTCTGTGGTCAGCGTGGAGGCTATCACGGAGGAGGTCACTTCCTTGGTTCCATCCAGACAGGCGCTCATCCGATCATGTCCTTCAACATAGAAGCGGTTGATATTCTCAAGCACCACAATGGAGTTGTCCACGATCATGCCGACGCCCAAGGCAACACCGCCAAGGCTCATCATATTCATGGTCAGATCCAGGGCCTTCATCAGGATAAACACCGCCAGGATACACACCGGCATGGACACAGAGATAGTCAGGGTCGCGCTGGCCCGGCGCAGGAACAGAAACACCACAATAGCGGCCAGCAGGATTCCCTGCCAAATATTAGAAAACGCAGCATCCGTAGCTTCATTGATCTGTTCACTGGCAATATAGGGCACAGAATAACGAATATCCGGATCATCGGCCCGCAGTTCCTCCATGCGTGCCGTCACTGCATTGGAAACCTCCAGCTCATTGGCGCCAGACTGCTTGGAAATTTGCAGCACTACACAGGGAGACGTCCCCACTTTGGCAAGATTCTCTGTATCCTCATCTTTCAGAGAGACGTCAGCCACTTCACTGAGGCGGACCACCCCGCCTGCAGGTAGGGCGATCAAAGTGTTGGACACATCCTCTACCGACTGGAATTTGGCATCCGTAGAGACAGTCAGGGTTTTGGAGCCATTTTCCATGTCACCGCCGGGATAGATCAGGTTCTGTCCTGCCAGGAACTGAGAAATATAGCTGTTGGAAAGTCCGTAGCCCGCAGCCCTGGCCGGGTCGATTTCCACAGAGATCTCCTGCTGGACGCCTCCGCTGACAGATACCTGTGCCACACCGTCGATCCGCTCCAGTGCAGGCTTGATCGTATCCTCCGCCAGGTTCTGCAAGCTGCCCAGATCATTCCCGTACAAGGCAATCAGTGCCGTGGGCATCAACTCGCTGACATTGATATTCACGATGGTGGGGGCCTGGGCATCATCCGGCAGATCCACCTGGTCAAACTTCTCCCGCAGTTTTGTGGCAGCAATATCCAGGTCTGTGTCTTCCACATAGGTAATCTGGATCTGGCTGACACTGTCAGAAGAAGTGGAGTCGATCTCGTCCACACCAGAGACCGACATAATGGCAGATTCCAGTGGTTCCGTCACCAGCTCCTCAATATCGCTGGGCGTGGCACCGGGATAGACGCAGATGACCAATGCCATCGGCATCTCCATGTCCGGCATCAGGGCCATTTGCAGCTGACTGCCAAACATGATGCCGAATACCACTATTAAAATGGTGGCCAGGATCGTGGCTACTCTGTGCTGGATACACGATTTGGCAATATTCATTCGGCCTGACCCTCCGCAGACTGCGCTTTGCCGCCCTCCTCATCTTCCGGAAGCACCTGGTCAACGGCATCGGAGACCACGCGGACATCCGCTCCGTCCGTCAGATAGGCCTGCCCCACCGTCACCAGCTGTTCCCCGCCGCTGAGTCCGGTAGTGATCTCCGTAACACCTGCTCCGGTCAATCCGGTCTCCACCTGGACGCGCCGGGCGGTATCGCCTTCCACCACGTAAACATATTGAGTTCCTCCGCTGGTGAGGATTGCTTCTGTGGGAACTACCACCGCATCTGCAGAGACATCCGTATAGAACGTCACGTCCGCAAACATGCCGGAGAGCAACCCCTTCACGTTTTTAGGCACGGTCAGGGTCACATTGTACAATTGCGTCTGAGCGTTGGCCGTCCGCTCCACAGAGCGAATTGTTGCCGTGAAGTTCTCTCCGGCGGCACTGACAGAAACATCTGCGCTGTCACCGATGGCCAGTTTGGTCACCATGGCTTCTGACACAGACACCTCTACTTTCATTTGGTCCGCCGCGTCAATAACCGCCACCGGGAGGGCGGCGGAAAGCGTCTCATTTTCCACTGCGTTCATGGCAGCCAGCGTACCGGAAATGGGCGCGATGACATTACCGCCGCCGTCCACATTCTCCAGTACGGTATTCAACTGCTCCAGCGTGGACTTGTAATTCTGCATGGCTGCCTCCAGCTGGGACAGCGTGGCATTTCGGGTTGCAATGGCGTTTTTCAGCGTCAGCTCTGCCTGCTCGATCTCTGTCTGGGAAGCTGCCCCAATGGCATAGAGCGCTTGCAGGTCACTGATGTTCTTCTGATACAGCGCAATCTGATCAGAGAATACCGCAGTATTGTCCCGATAGCTCTGAGCGGAAGATTCATAGCTGATGGACGCCGCGTTGTAGGATGCCTGAATACTGTCTATATCCAGTGTGCAAATAGCTTCCCCTGCCTTCACAGTATCGCCTGCCTGCGCATGCACCGCCGTGCACTTAACCGCCGAACCCAAGGCAATGGTCCGCTGGTCATCGGATATCACCTTACCGGAGACCTTGTTCTCCGAAGAGATGGTATCCCGCTTCACGATCTGTACCTGGACAGGTGTGCCTGCGGGAGCAGCTTCCTCCTCCTGGGCGGCGCCGCACCCTGTCAAGCCCAGCAGCATTGCCGCAAGTAACAGGGCTGGCAGCCGTCTCACCTTATTTTTCATCAATGTACTCCTTCCATCAATTCAAAACGCCGTATTCCACCGCCCACCAATAGGTCCGGTAGGCAGTAAACAGATTGTGCCGGGCAGTCAGGACCGCTGCCTCCGCTTTATGCAGTTCATCCTGGGCATCCAGCAGCTTGTTTTGGGGCAGGTTTCCCTGACGGTACTTCGTCTCCTGCGCGGCGTAGGTATCCTTTGCCAAGTCCAAAGCCGTCTCCGCCGCGCTCAGGACCTGCCGGTAATCCCCAACACGGTCATATGCGGAGCGGAACTCCAGCTCAAAAGAGCGAATGGCTGCCTGATAGGTGTATTGAGCGGCCTGCCAAGTGTGCTGAGCGGAGACGAACTCATAGCGCTTTTCGTTGCTGCCGTAAGTCTGCACGGCGTCCTGGTAATTGTCCCGGGCGTCCTCCAGGCTCTCCGCCGCATCGTAGAGGGTATAGCTTTTCTCCTTGGCCGAGGCCAGATCCGCGTCATAGGACATGGCATCTATCTGTGCCTGGGAGACAGCATCTACCTCAGCCAGCTGCAGGGTGCCGGTGGGCTCCAGGCCCACCAGATTCTCCATCTGCGCGGTGTAGATGCCGATGTTGGTATTCAATGTGTCCAGACTGCTTTGCAGCTGGGTCCGTCCGCTGCGGGTCTGCTCCAGCTGCAGGGCTGAGATCTGCCCTCTCTGGTAGCGCAGCTCCATTTCCTCCACCGTCCGGTCCAGCGCGGTCAGGGCGTCTTCCAGAGAGCTGCGGTTGTTCTCCATCTCCAAAAGAGACACATACAGCGTCTCCGCCGCCACGACGGTCTGGTTCTGGGCATTTTCCATCTGGCGCATGATTCCCTCGTTGTCATCCTGGAGCTTGCCGTCCTTCAAGTCCTCAAAGGAGTCCTCCAAAGAGGCGTAGCTCTGGCTCAGGGAGTCATGGGTATAAGAGTCACCGGCCCCCAGGATGGTCATGGTCCACTGGGCAGAGGCAATCTGATTCAGGGCGTCCCGCAGATCATCGTACATCTTGTCATAATCCAGCACCGCCACGGCGCTGATGGTCTCATCCAACGCCTTTACACTGGCGTTATTCTCCCGGATCCGCCGCTCCAGATTGCCGAATGACAGTGTCCCCTCCGCATCCTCCCGGACGTTGGGTCCCGTCTCCCCGCCAGCCTCTGGCGGCTCCGCGGCGAAAGCGCCGGAACTGCACAGGGCCAACGCCAGCAGCATGATCAGTAATCGTTTTCGCATAGTGATTCCTCCAGTAAGATGATGGGTTCTCCCGCTTCCAGGGGCAATTCATCCCCCTCCCCCAAACGTATTTCCTATTCTATCTTTCCGCCGTTGAATTTACCTTGAATCCCCCGCCGGGGCACAGCGCACCGCAGTTCCACCCGGAACACCGTCCGCACCCCCGGTTCGCTGGCTGCCGTCAACTGCCCCCGGTGCTCCTCCACAATGGTCCGGGCGATGAACAGCCCCAGCCCATAGCTGCCGTCGTCCGGCCGGGCCCTGTCACAGCGGTAGAACCGTTCGAACACCCTGGGCAGGTCTGCCGGGGCAATGCCCGGTCCGGTGTTGGACACCTCCAGCACAGCGCGCTTGCCCTCTTGTGCCAGCCGCACAGCCACGGTTCCGCCCTCGTCCACGTATTTAAAGGCGTTGTCCAGCAGGATGGCCGCCACCTGCCGC
>FR890880.1 GCA_000436875.1 Oscillibacter sp. CAG:155
CCATCCGCCGCTCCCCGCCTGCGCGCACTTGCCCGACAGTGCGGGGATGCGGGCCTGCATACGGGAGCGGCCCTGCTGACAGAACTGGAGACGGCGCTGACCGCCCGGGCCCATACGCTAAAAAAGAACGATCAATCCCTGATGGCAGCCCTTTGCCGGGCTGCCCGCTACCTGGCGCTCTGCCGGGAGAAGCTCCAGGAGGAATCTATCGCACAGCGGTGGCAGCAGGAGATGCCGGGTGCTGTATCTCCCCGCGCCCAGGAAAGAGCAGGAGGCGACCTATGAATACGATACAGGACCATAAAAAGGCAGAACTGGAAAAGTTGCTGGACACGCTGGAGTTTTCTCCCAGCAACCGTTCCATGGCACTGGAATATCTCTCGGCTGATCCGTGCGACGACCACCTGCTGGAAAAAGCGGAGGCCCAGGATTTCAAAGACCTGGACACCTTGCAGCAGTGCCAGGCTGCACACTGCCTGTCAGCACTGCGGGAAGCCGGCAGCACGGCGCAAATCGCCCGGTACATCAAGCTGTATTGGGCCATTGGGAAAAGCTCAGCCATCTTTTTGCTGGAAGATTTCTGCGATCCCCGCGTACGGGAACAGGAACGGGAGCTGCGCATCCAGCTGCTGGGCAAGCGCGCCGTGGCCGCCATGGAGGCAGAGCACGGTACATGGGGCACACCGGTCTGGCTTCATCAGCTGGCTGCCAATGAGCCGGAGATTCTGGAAGACGCCCAGGCACTGGGCGGTACCCCGCCGGGCAATCTCCACGCCACACTGGCCGGCATCCTGCTTTGCGAGCGGCGGAAAACGGTCTCCGACCTGCCGCAGAAGCTGCCGGAAGGTACGGACGCACTGTCGGAACGTCAAAAAGCCATCCTGACCGAGAGCAACCTAAACGCTCTGGCTGAGGCGGTCCCCACCCTGGGAGACGCAGACCGCAGGGCACTGGCCGGGTACATCCAAAAGGGCGATCCGGATCTCCATCTGCCCATTGTGTCCGTCAAAACCGCTTACGCCGCCGGACCTCAGACGGTATTGAACACCAGCCTCTCCAATCCATACCTGACCGGCCTGCTGGGCACAGCCTCCTTTCTGGGCCAGTGTCAGGATGACCGGGCGCGCTGTGCCGTGCGGATCTATCTCTCCCTGAATGCCTCCTCACTGTTGGAAGCTATTTTTTCCCGGGTACCCCAGGCGTATTTGATGGAGCAGCTGGAGAACCTGTTGTGGGATCTTCCCGGCGGAAAGGCGACCATGCTGCTGTTTTTGACAGGCTGCTCCTCCCATTGGATCAGCGAGCCGCTTCGGCGGGCCGTGGCTCAGCGGTGCAAATGCGATGTCGATCAGGTGCTGCAGGAAATGGATGCCGGCCAAATCATGGCCTTGCGCAAACTGCTGCCGGGTACGGTTCCCGGCGGAGGCAGCGGTCAGCAGCAACGGATCATCAGCCTTCTGGAAAAGCATGTACAAACCGGCGGCCCGGATCTGGATGCCTATCTGAGCGATATGGGCAGCCTGCGGGACAGTGCGGCACAGCTGTCCGCCATCCCCGCTTCCCCGTACTGCTTTCTCTCTGAGGAGGCGCAGCTGATCTGCTATTACCGCATCGCCGCCGGTTGGGACGATTTCGCCTGCCGCTGCGCGGTGGCATTTGCTGTGGTATTTCGGGGCTCTGGGATGGAGGATCTCTTCCGTTCCAACCAGGATATCACCGACCTGGCAGAAGCTCTGCTGGCAAAAGGTCTCCCGCTGACAGACACACTGCGCGTGTTCGGCGCCTTGCACGATGCAAGTTTCCGGGAAGCCATTAAATCCAGCATCCGAAACGCCGTCTATGAAGCAGTGAAGAAACCGGAGCATCTGACCGGGCTGTGCACTGCGGCAAAGACCGGCGATGTGTTCAGCCGGCAGGTGGCCCTGTCCGCACTGGACGAGCTGACTGCCCTGCCCGACTGCGCGCAGGCGGCAAAGGCGGGAATCCTGGCATGTGCCGGGGACTCCTCCAAACAGATCCGGGAACTGCTGCTGACCATCCTGCCGCCCCATCGGGACTGGGCATCGGATTATGCGGCTCTGCTCAGACACGGAAAAGCCGCCGAACGGCTCATGGCCGCAGAAGTGAGCGCAAAGCTGGGCGATGAGCTGCGTCCTGCGCTGGAGGAAGCTCTGGCGGCGGAAAAGAGCACCAAGGTCGTGTCCGCGATCCGCGCCGCACTGGGGCAGGTCGGCGCAGCACCCGGGACTCCCTCGCCTGTCAATCCCGAAGAGCTGACTGCCCAGGTTCTGAAAGGCGGGAAAAAGCGCAGAGTCCAATGGCTGCTGGATGCCCCCTTGCCTACGCTGCATCTGAGGGACCATACGCACGCCCAAGTGAGCGAGGACCGCCGCGCCGCCTTGCTGACAGCTTATTGCGAACTGGGCCGCATCGGCCGCAGCGAGACCGCTGCCAGTCTGGCCGAGGGGATTGAGGAAGGGGACCTGACCGTCCTTGCCCACGAAGTCTATGAAAAGTGGCTGGCCGAGGGCGCTCCAAGCAAAACGAAATGGGTGCTGGCTTTCGCGGCAGTCTTCGGCGGCCCCGCCATGACACCGAAGCTGGTCCGGGCCATCAGCGAATGGCCCCAGCACGCCCGGGGCGCGATCGCCTGTGATGCCGTGACAGCTCTGGCCCTGAGTCCTGATCCCGCCGCTCTGCTGGCCGTGGACGCCATCTCACGCAAATTCAAGTTCCGGCAGGTCAAAGCCGCCGCCGGCGCGGCTCTGGAGCACGCGGCCCAGGAGCTGGGCATCACGTTGGAGGAGCTGGCTGACCGGATCGTTCCGGACCTGGGCTTTTCTGCCGACGGGAAACGCACGTTTGATTATGGTTCCCGCAGCTTTACGGTGCATCTGACCCCCACCATGGAGCTGGAGATCACCAACGACGCAGGCAAGCGCGTCAAGAATCTCCCCGCCCCCGGCAAAACGGATGACGCGGAAAAGGCCACTGCCGCGTATGATGACTTCAAAGCGATGAAAAAACAGCTCCGCACCGCCGCATCCACTCAAAAGAACCGCCTGGAGGCAGCTCTCTCCGCCCTTCGCTGCTGGAAGGACGAGGCATGGCAGGCGCTGTTTGTGAAAAACCCCATCATGCATCAGTTTGCCATCAGCCTGATCTGGGGCATCTATGAAAACGACAGACTGCAAACGACCTTCCGCTATATGGAGGACGGCTCCTTCAACACGGTGGACGAGGAGGAATTCTGTCTGCCCGCAGATGCCCGGATCGGTCTGGTCCATCCGGTGGAATTGGAACCTCAGGTCCTGTCTGCCTGGCAACAGCAGCTGAAGGACTACGAGATCACCCAGAGCATTCTGCAGCTGAACCGCCCGGTGTACCGTCTGGAACCCGGCGGCGAGAAGCGCCGCGCTCTGGAGGACTTCGGCGGGAAGATGCTCAACGGTCTGTCTCTCTCCGGCAAGCTGCAGAGCCTTGGCTGGTTCCGCGGCAGTGTACAGGACGGAGGCGGGTATTACACCTTTTACCGGGAGGACCCCGCGCTCGGCCTGGGAGTGGAACTGCGTTTTTCCGGCTGCTTCATCGGCGATGAGAACGAGACCGTGACCGTCTACGATGCGGTGTTCTACAAAGCAGGCACCGTGAAGCGGGGCAGCTACTGCTACGATACCCCAAAGGCGGAACACATCTTTGCCTTGGGGGACATCCCCGCCCGTTATTACAGCGAGGTATTTTACCAGCTGGAGCGGGCAACCGCCTCCAGCACGGAGACCGACCCTACCTGGCGGGAGAGAAAAAACTAAAGCAGCACCGGACGGGATGTTCCCGTCCGGTGCTGCTTTCGCACTTTTTGCGCCGGCGATGGGCAATATGGTTTCAAGCCGGCGTCTTT
>FR890881.1 GCA_000436875.1 Oscillibacter sp. CAG:155
GGTGCTGTGGGGCCTGGCGTTTTTGTTCGTATGGTTCACCTTCCGCCCGCCGGTACTGGGGCTTTTCCTGGACCCCACCACGATGCGTTATGGGTTGCCGCAATAGCGGCTGCTGCAAAAAAAGGCAGACGTCTTTTCAGGACGCCTGCCTTTTTTAGCAGGGTGTTTCCGGGAGTTTACCGCGGGTTGCTTGACCGAAAAGACGCCGCAGAGTATAATATCACCAATCTATGCGGACAAGGAGGTCCTCTATGGAAGCGAACAAGCGCAGGAGCGTGGCGCCCTTTTATGCGGTGGCGGTACTGTGGCTGGCATACGCGCTGCTGTTTCCCCTGTATGAACCCCTCCACTATGGGCTGCTGGGCATGGCGTCCGCAGCGGTCTTTGTGGTGGTGAGCCTGCTGTGCCGGGGCGGTGCCCGGAGCGAAGCAAAGGCCTCTGCTGCGGCGGAGGAGCCGAAGAAGGAGGAAGAGCCCTCCACCGGCAATGCGGAGCTGGACAAGATGATGAAGGACGGACAGCTGGCCATCGCGGAGATGAAGCGACTGGACGACAACATCGCCGATCCCGGGATCTCCGCCGACATCGTGCGGCTGGAGCAGGTGTCTGCCAAGATCTTTGAAGAGGTTCGGCGCTCTCCTCAGAAACTGCCCCAGATTCGTCGCTTTATGGACTATTACCTGCCCACCACCCTGAAACTCCTCAACGCCTATGACCGTATGAGCGGGACCGGCGTGTCGGGGGAAAATATCGACACCACTCTTGCCAAGGTGGAGGGAATGATGCGCACCATTGTCTCTGCCTTTGAAAAGCAGCTGGATGCACTCTACGGCGCCGACGCACTGGACATTTCCACGGACATCACGGTCCTGGAGAATATGATGGCCCGGGAAGGACTGACCGGGGACCCGCTGAAGGCGGAGGATTCCCCAAAGGATGGTCCGGATATCAAGCTGGAGCTGTAAAGAGGCAGTGATGAAACAGATGAGCCAACAAGAAAGTTTCCGCTGCTGGGGCTATGCGCTGGCCGCTGGTGCCAGTGTGCTTGCGGCGCTGACCTGTTTTGCCGGGAGACACCGGAACAGCAAACCGACAATCAAACCGTAAACGGAGGATATGACCATGGCTGATGAGAAAAATTTGATGCCGGAGCTGACGCTCACAGCTGATACCGCCGCGGCAGAGGCCGTGCCGGAGCTGACCCTGACGCCCGACGCGCCTGCCGCCCCTGCTCAGGAGGCGGCCAAGCCGGAGGTGACCCCGGTGCAGATGGACGAGAACCTGCTCTCCGATGCGGAAAAGCAGGCGGTGGAGGCCTTTTCCAAGAAGATCGATCTGACGGACTCCCAGATGATCCTCCAGTATGGTGCCGCCGCGCAGAAGAACGTGGCGGGCTTTTCGGAGAACGCACTGAACTCTGTGCGCACCAAGGATCTGGGCGAGGTGGGAAAGTCCCTCTCCGAGCTGGTGGTGGAGCTTAAGGGCTTCGGCGAGGAAGAGGAGAAGAAGGGCCTCTTCGGCCTTTTCAAGAAAACCGGCAACAAGCTGGAGGCCATGAAGGCCCAGTACTCCAAGGTGGAGGCCAATGTGGACAAGATCGCCCGGGAGCTGGAGCAGCATCAGGTGACGCTCCTCAAGGACGTGGCCATGTTCGACCAGATGTATGAGCTCAATCTCAAGTATTACAAGGAACTGACCATGTATATCCTGGCGGGCAAGCGGAAACTGGCAGATGTGCAGGCCAACGAACTCCCGGCCCTGAAGGCCAAGGCGGAGCAGACCGGCGCCCAGGAGGATGCCCAGGCTTACAACGATCTCGTGCAGATGTGCGACCGGTTTGAAAAGAAGCTCCACGATCTGGAACTCACCCGGATGATCTCCGTACAGATGGGCCCCCAGACCCGGCTGCTGCAAAACAACGATACGCTGATGGTGGAGAAAATCCAGTCCTCCCTGGTGAACACCATCCCCCTGTGGAAGAGCCAGATGGTGCTGGCGCTGGGACTGGAGCACGGCCGGCAGGCCACTGCTGCCCAGAGTGCCGTCACCAATATGACCAACGAGCTCTTGAAGAAAAATGCCGACATGCTCAAGATGGGCACCATTGAGACCGCCCGGGAGGCGGAGCGCAGCGTGGTGGACATCGAGACGCTGCAGCACACCAACGAGCAGCTGATCTCCACGCTGGACGAGGTGCTGAACATCCAGAAGGAGGGAGCTGCCAAGCGCAAGGCCGCCGAGGCGGAGCTGGGCCGCATTGAGGGCGAGCTCAAGCAAAAACTCCTGGAACTGCGGGGCTGATCGGCTGGTGAGACCGCCGGACCGGACCCGGGCACGGCGGAGAAAGGAAACCTTCATCCATGAAATTTCTGCAAAAACGTCCGGTGGCGGCAGCCATCATGATTCTGGCCATTCTGGCCAGCGTGCTGATCGGCCGGGCCCGAAAACCCGCTGATACCGGGGAGCCATCCACCGCCATCGTGGGGACATATACCTATGTCTACGACAATGCCGGAGTGCTGACGGATGAGACCATGGCCCATATCGACGCCATGAACATCTCCTTGTTTGCCCAGACCGGCGCCCAAATCCTGGTGGAGACAGTGGATACCACCGGAGACAAGACCATGGAGGAATATGCCATCGACCTGGGAAACCAGTACCACGTGGGGGATGCGGAGCGAAACAACGGATTGGTGATCCTGCTGGCGCTGGATAACATCGCCCAAAATGGCCTGGTGGGCGATTACTGGGTCGTGGGTGGTGATGGACTTGCCAGCTACGGGAATGAGCTGACCAGCTTGCTGGTGGCCAATATGGAAACGGACTTTGCCGCCGGGGACTATGACGCCGGGGTAGAAAAGACCTTTGACGCGTACATCGACTGGTTCTCTGATTTTTATGACGTTACCATCCGGGAAAACTATATTCCCGCAGTGCGGGACGCCTACTCCAACGGCAGCGGATACTACACGCAGTCCTATGGCTACTTCGCGCCGACGCTGGATATGCTGATGTTGGATTTGTCGACGCTGTTGGTGGTTTTGCTGGCGGCGTGGATCATTTTGGACGG
>FR890882.1 GCA_000436875.1 Oscillibacter sp. CAG:155
CGGGTCCACCTGCCGCAGCTCCTCCAGCAGCGGCGCGATGCCCTGGCGCTCCAGACGCTCCTGCAATTCCCGGCGGACGGCGCCGCCGGCGTGGCCGCCGGCAAACCCGTGGCCCCGCACCACCGCCTCCATCCAAAGGCCCGTGCCGCCCACCAGAATGGGCAGCTTGCCCCGGGCGAGGATGTCGTCCACGATGGGGATGGCCGCCTGAGCATACCGGGCGGCAGACCACTGCTCCGTGGGGTCCGCCACACCGATCATGTGGTGGGGGACGCCCTGCATCTCCTCTTCCGTGGGGGCGGCGGTACCGATCACCATGCCCCGGTAGATCTGCATGGAGTCGGCGGAGACCACCTCCCCGTCAAATCGCTTGGCCAGCAGCACCCCCAGGGTGGTCTTTCCGCAGGCGGTGGGGCCCACCACACAGACGATCCGGGGCGCTGTCTCCTGTTTCCGGCTGTCCATGCTCAGCACTCCTCGGCGGCCAGCCGGGCAGCCAGTTCGCAGGCGGAACGCACCAGTTCTTCCGTCTTGGCGGGGTCCAGATCCAGCCCGCCGCCAAAGACGTACTCAAACCGTCCGATGCCGAACATGGCGCACAGCTGCCGCCAGTACAGCATTCCCAGCGAGTCCTCCCGCTCCACGTCGCCGCCGGTGGTGAGATACACCAGCTGCGATGCCCGACAATCCCCGTGGCAGCCGTCGGATTCGTAGTGATACGTCAATCCGTTGGCGGAGATATACTCGATGTAGGTCCGCAGCGCCGCGGGGAAGCTCAGGTCCCAGAAGGGTGCCGCCACCACCACGGCATCCGCGCCCCGGAACTGTCGGGCCAGGTCATAGACCGGCGCGTCCCAGGCCTGCACCGACGCCAGGGCATCCCGCTCGTCCAGCATTTCCGGGTCAAAGGGTTTGAGAGAGAGCAGCGTCTCCGGCGTGACGGTCTCCGTTTCCGCGTCCGGATGGCTGCGGCAAAAGGCCTCCGCATAGGCCCGCAGCAGACGCCGGGTCCGGGAATCCTCTCCCCGCTGGCTGATGCAGCAATCCACGATCAACAGTTTCATTCCATCACTCCTCATCCAGTATCGGCGTAATGACAGGGTTCCCCGCCCGGTCCAGCAGCGGCGTCAGCCCGCCGGCATTGCCCGAGGCACGGAAGATATAATTGACGCCGGTCTCCCGGTCCACAAAGACCTCGATCACATCCAGTGTTCCCTGGCTGTATGTTTTGACAAACCGCTTTTTTGCCATGTCGATCCTCCCCGGGGGCCCGTCACGCCCGCTTGAACATTTTCTCCAGCTCGTACTTTGTCAGCTTTACCGCCACCGGGCGGCCATGGGGGCAGAAGCGGACCTCACCGCTTTGCACCTTGTCCACCAGCACCCGCAGCTCCGCCGGATCACTGGTCCAGCCGCCCTTGATGGCGGCTTTGCAGGCCATGGTGTGCAGCAGATTCTCCCGCCGCTCGTCGGTGCTGCGGCCGGTGCGCAGGTCCTCCGCCAGTTCCTCCAGCGTGGCGGCGGTGTCCGCCGGGTCGATGTCCGCCGGCACCTCCCGCACCAAAATGGCGCCGTCGCCGAAGTCCTCGCAGGCAAAGCCCAGCTTCTCCAGCTGGGACAGGTTTTCCAGCAGCAGCGCCGCCTCCTCCCGGCCCGGCTCCACTGCCACAGGAGTCAGCAGGGTCTGCCGCATGGGCGGCTCCTGGGACGCCATCAGGCGGTCGAAGTTGATCCGCTCATGGGCGGCGTGCTTGTCAATGAGCCACACCACGCCGTCGCCGCTCTCACAGACGATATAGGTATGCAACACCTCCCCTGCGATCCGCCAGGGCTCTTCCCGTTCCGGCTCCAGCGCCGTTTGCCCGGGGATCTCCAGTGCCTGCCGCTCCGCCGGGATGGCGGGCACCACAGGACGGGGCGCCTCCGGCACGGCT
>FR890883.1 GCA_000436875.1 Oscillibacter sp. CAG:155
CGGAGGGTACCCTGCCGGAGGAGGTTCTCACTCTAAGTGACCCCTTGTATATACGTGAGGAGGAATCCTGGACAGTTCAGGTTACAGAGGACGAGGACGCGCCGGAGATCCCGGAAGAGACCTGCACGGTGAACTATCAGAAGATGTCTGACGGGATCACTTACGAGGGGCAATTCAATGAAGAGGCCGGCAGATTTGAGATCACGGTTACCATTGGGGAAGACGCAGATGGTGACCTGGTCCTTGACCTGAGTGATGTGATCCTGACGATCATAAATCAGTATGCTGTGGAAAATGGCTATGATAGTTATCCTGTGATGCCGGGTGACAGCAATCCGATTCATCTGACCATTGTCAATCATTCCGGGCACACTTACCAGTATCAGGATGGAAGCTTTGTCCTTTCCACTGCCAAAGCCAGTGATTTTGGTGAGCAGACGCTGTTCCTGGGATATGATGGCCAGCGGATTCCCGTCAGCTTTTCCAGTGCCATTCAGATTTCTCACAGATCTATCTATAGTGAGCTGTTTGGACGCAGCGGAAGTGCAAACGTCACGATCGAGGATATGTTCGGCATTTACGACAAGCTGGCTGAGAAGGGTTATACCGGTGACCAGGCTCTGACGGATTATATGCTGGCTTATTTCAACGATTCCTATGGCACCAGCTATGCCTCCTTTGAGGAATTAGCCGCGGCAAAACCGGAACTTGGTGATGAGCTGGCTAAAAAGGGTAAGAATGGTATTTTTGAAGAGGTAAGCTGGGAGACGCTGGAAACCCTCAAGCAGGAACATCCGGAGATGGTTCCCTATCTGCACATTACGGATGAAACAGAGGAAGGCTGCGACGTACAGTTCCGCTGGCCGGAACAGGATCTGGCTGCTTTTTCCTACAACATTTTCTATCAGGATTTCTTCAGCGTGGCATTTGGCAGCGAAACGGCAGACATGAATCCCAACCGCAATACCGAGTTTACCCGTACCCGCGGCATTGGTGACTATATGGAAGGCACGGATCTGTGGAAGGCAACGGATGCATATCTGGCGTCTCTCACGGAGAAGGAACTCACCAATGCGGATGATTCTGCAATGGATTTGGATTTGATCCTGTGCCTGGATGGCCCCGGTGTTGGCAACGGCTATATGAACTATGACTTCTCTTTCTACATGGCTTTGGAGCTGGAGCAGACCGACACCACCTATACCGTCCGGCATGAGTACTATACCAATGATTCTCTGACCGGCTCCGTGACCACAGATCTGGCAGGCAACGTGATTACCGAGGGTGTGGAAGGCACCGTGGACCAGGAGATCACGTCTGCTTCCGCCGTGCATCTGACCACCTATGACGGGAATGATTATACGTTCACCAGCGTGACGCCTGCGGATAAACTGGTCCTTGTGCAGGACGAGGCGTCCAACGTCATTGTGCTGCGCTACGACCGCACCACCGGCGGTGGCGGCGGCACCACCGACCCGGGTGATGACGATGACGACGATGATGACGATGACGACAGACCCAGCAATCCCGGCACCGACATCCCCGATGAGGACACGCCCACCACGGATCTGCCCGGTACCGTCATCCCCGGCGACACGCCTTCCACCGATATCCCCGACGAGGACACCCCCACCACGGACATCCCCGAGGAGGATACGCCGATGGCGGAAGTTCCCAAGACCGGTGATCTCTCTGCTCTGTGGCTGGCGCTCACCGGACTGTCCGGCTCCGGCCTGGCAGCGGTAACCGTTCTGGGCCGCAAGAAGCGGGACGAGGAATAACAACGCGGAAAAGCCGCATCATAAGCACAGCAAAAGGCCCCTGACCGATCGGTCAGG
>FR890884.1 GCA_000436875.1 Oscillibacter sp. CAG:155
AGACATGACAAAAGCATACAGCCGATTTCTCACGGCCCTGTTCTGCCTCTTCCTGGGCGGACTCATGGTCTGGCAGGTGCTGCTGCCAGACCGGGAGCGCTCCGACGTGGAGAACCGGACGCTGGCCCAGTGGCCGGAGTTCTCCTGGGAATCCCTCAAGGACGGCAGCTATACCGCCGCCGTGGAGGAATACTTCGCCGACCAGTTCCCCCTGCGGGACGCCTGGACGGGACTGAAGGCCCGGACGGAGCAGCTCATCGGCAAGACGGAGTTCCACGGAGTCTACCTCTGCGGCGACACCCTGATCTCCAAGGTGGATACGCCGGATGAGGAGCTGGTGACCAATAACCTCTCCTACATCACCCGGCTGGCGGAAAAGACGGACGTGCCCGTCTATCTGGGGTTCATCCCCTCCGCGGCGGAGGTGTGGCGGGACAAGCTGCCCGCCGGGGCGGAGAGTTGGGACCAGACTGCGTTCCTGGACCGGGCGGCGGAGGAGACGGGCCTTCCCACGGTGGACTTCGCCGGGGCCCTGACGGCCCACGCCGACGAGCCCATCTTCTACCGGACGGACCACCACTGGACCTCCCTGGGGGCGTTCTACGGCGCCAACGCGGTACTCTCTGCTCTGGGCCGTCCCACGCTGGACCGGGCGGACTTTACGCCGCAGGTGGTCAGCGACGACTTCAATGGCACCCTCTACTCCACCTCCGGTATCCACTGGCTGACGCCGGACGAGATGGAGTACTGGGTGGAGGAGGACGGCATCTCCGTCACCTCCTGGCGCACCGGCAGTCCCGAACCGGCGGCGCTGTACGAGAGGAGCTATCTGGAAAAGAAGGACAAGTACTCCTCCTTCCTGGGAGGGAACCAGCCGCTGTGCGTGCTGAAAAACGAGCACAACCCCGACGGCGGGAAGATTCTGCTGGTGCGGGACTCCTATTCCGACTCTCTGGCGCCCTTCCTGGCCCAGTCCTTTTCCGAGGTGCACCTGCTGGACCTGCGGTATTATCGGGCCCCGGTATCCCAGTACGCGGCGGAAAATGACATCGATGAGATCGTGGTGCTCTACAGCGTCCCCAACTTCATCACAGACCGGAACCTGGTGCTGCTGACCCAGTGACCCGGAAGAAAAACAAACAGCAAAGCGCCCCGGCCATTTGGCCGGGGCACTTAAAAGATCGAGAAAGTGGCAAAGCCACTTTCTCGAATAGGATGCAGCCCGCTGCGCGCAGGACTTGCCCATCTTTAACGGACAAATCCCACACTTACGGGCTGAGAAGTGTTTTCTCCGACGCACATGTCGCCGGAGAAAACCGATGAAACATGTTTCGCGCCTGCGGGCGCGAACTCTGCGAGGCTTCTTGGACAAGCTGTGCGCCCCGGCCATTGGCCGGGGCGCTTTGTGTTTGGTGCTCAGTCTGTGGTGGTCTCGTAGGGCCAGTTCAAAATGCCGCCGAAGTCCGAGACGTGGGTGTATCCCAGCTTTGCCAGTTTCCCGGCGGCCTGGGCGCTGCGGCGGCCGGAGCGGCAGTAGACCAGGATCTCTGCGTCCGGGTCCGGCAGAGACTCCGGGGGCTGGGCGCCGATGCTCTCCACCGGCAGGCATACGGCACCGGGGATGTGGCTCTCCTCATACTCGGCCTCCGTCCGCACGTCCAGCAGCGTCACGGCGTCGCCGGAGTCCAGCCGTGTCTTGGCCTCCTCCGGGGTAATGGTTTTCCAGGTGCCGCCGGCGGGGACGGAGCGCCTGCTGACCCACTTGAGCAGCGCCGCGCCGCAGATAATCACCAGCGCCAGATAAATGAGCTGTTTCATGGAAAAAACGTCCTCCTGTTTCAGGTACTGGTGACAGTATACCCGAAACAGGAGGAAAAGGGAAGGATCAGTTGTTTTCCAGCCGGAGGGAGACGGTCCGGGCATTCAGGTCCACGGTGTAGCGGTAGGTCCCCTGCAGGTGGAGCAGGGCGCCGCTTCTCTCATCCGTCTGCGGCTCCGGAAAGGTGACGGTGTAGGTCAGGGTATCGCCGGAGAGCAGGATGTCCTCCGAGCGGGGGGCGTCTGCGGGGGTGCCGGGAGGCAGGGGGAGGTCCGCCAGGGCGCCGTCGGGGAAGCGGAGGTACAGATGGGGCTGAGCGGAGGCGTCCGCAGGGCCGGAGGTCCAGATGCCGGTGTAGAGAAGATAGGTGTTGTCTGCCTGGGAGGTCTGGACGGAGAAGTGATAGCCGTCCTCCTGCTGCCGGCTGTCCTGGCACCAGGCCAGCCGCTGGGCATAGGTCATCCCGTCGGGCGTGGTGTCCAGCGCCCGACCGGTGAATTCCACCTGGGCGGCCCGGGAGCGGTAATCGGTCTCCTCCAGCAGGGCCAGATACTGTTCCTCCGCTGCGGTATCCAACCGGGCGGAGAGGTCCTTCCAGCCGGTGCGGGCCAGGACGGCCTCTGCCGCCTCCGTTGGGAACACGGTCCGAAGGTCGGTTTCGTAGTGGGCTCCGCCGCCGGGAGTCCAGTACTCCGTCAGCTGGTAGAGACCGTTGATGGCGGCGAAGGTCAGCGCCGCCGGGTCCTCGCCGCTGGTCTGGAGGGCATAGCCCGCCTCCGTCAGGTCATAGGAGCCGAAGGCGATGTAGAGATACACCGTGCAGGTATTGCCGGAGCGGCGGGTGTCCAGCACGTTGTAGGCCGCGGCGTAGAAGTCGTCCTTGTGGGCGGAGGCGTTCCGGCGGTGGTCCAGAATGGAATGGAGAATGGCCTCATCCAGATCGGAATAGGACCCGCCGATGCCGCCGGGGGAGATGCCGGTGCGCTCCACCAGCTCCTGCCAGGCCCCGGCGCCCGCCTCCGTCAGGCTCCGCTGGGACCAGGCCACATTCTGCATGGTGTGGCGCAGGTCCCCTTCCTCGTCAAAGAGCCCCTGGTTGTGGAAGGAAGCCAGGGCCTCGATCACCGCCGTCCGCTCCGCTGCCGGGTAGGTGCCGATGGTATTTAGGAAAGAGAACCCATTGGAGCAGAAGTCGTTGAGGAGCGTCCGGGCGTCCACCTCCGAGGGGGAGAGCAGTCCGTTGTCCATGGCGATTTGGGCCACGGCCGCCGCAAAGAGGGGAGAGGTCATCTCCCGGCCCACATCACTGGGGATCTGGACGTCCAGAAGGGTGGGCTCCCCGTCCCCGTCGTTTAGAAACACCACGAAGGGATTTTCCACGTAAAAGCCGCCCACCCAGCCGTCCTCCTGGACATACATGCCGCCGGCGGACTCCACCAGCTCCGGGGTGGGGGAGTGGAGCTCGTAGCTGAAGGAGTAGACCTCCAGACCCAGAGAGGTGTAGGGCTCCCCCAGCGCGATCCGGGAAAGGCTGGTGATGTGCCAGTCGTCCCACTCCGCCTGGGTGCCCACCTGCTGCTCCACGCCGTCCACCACGCCTGTGACGCCGGTGTGGGTCTGCCACCAGTCCAGTGCCTCCAGCGTTTCGGCCTTGGCCGCCGCCAGGGCGTATGCCGGGGCGTCGATGTCGTCGGACACGTGGTCGGTGTAGGTGTGCTGGTCCACCCGGTAGAGAGAAAGGGTGCCGTTTTCATAGTAGAGGTTCCGGTTCATGCTCAGGCCGCCCGTCTGCTCCGAGACGGGGCGGGTGAAGGCCTCCATGGTGATGTGGTCCGGGTCCTGGCCCCAGCAGTAGAGGTTCAGGTAATCGCAGTTGGGATAGGTCTCCCGGATGCGGCTGTTGAGATCGGCCAGACGCAGCCCCCCGTCGTAGGGGAATAGGAACCAGGTCTGCTGCTGCGCATTGACGGCCGAGACGCGCCAGAGCAGTTCCCGGGTGCCGTCGCCGTCCAGATCCGGCTCCCAGACGACGCTGCCGGCCTGGGCCAGCAGGCGCACTATTCCGGTGTCGTCAAAGTAATAATACCACGTCTGGAAATCGTCCCCCGTGGAGAAATGCAGCATGAAGCCGTCGTGGCCCAGGACGTTGGAATAGGAGGTGATCTGGATGCTGCTGCCCTCCGCGTCCGCCCCGTCCAGGGTCCAGAGGTGCTCCGCTTCAAATGGCTCCCGGTCCGACGGCCCGATGCCGGCGCACAGGGTGCCGTCCGCCGTCCGGTATACGGCCACGGTGTACGCATCTGCTCCGGACTCGGCGTAGATGGGGGTGAATGCCACGATCTCCCCCAGGCGGGTGTCCGGACTCGCCGGGGTGACCGCCGGTTCGGTGTAGAGGTCGGCGTCCGTCAGGTCGATGACGGCGTCCGGTGCATAGGAGGGCCGGGAGGGAAGGCGGAGGTTGGAGACAAACCAGTAGCCCCCGTCCGGCCGGACCGTGAGGGTCAGGCACTTGGTCCCGTCCGCATAAAAGGTGTCGTCGTAGTACAGCCGGATGGTGCCCCCCTCCCGCTCCCCGGAGGAGAAGGTCACCTGCATGCGGTAGTTGGTGTCCCCGTGGGTGTGGTAGTAGGCCTCCTGCTCCGGAAGATACTGGAAGCCTTGGAGACCGATGCCGCTGGTCTCCTCCAGGGTGAGGCCAGTGTTTTGGAGCAGAACATCGTCCATGGCGGAGATGGGGAGCTTATCGGTATCGCAGATCTTCTCACCGTTTTCGTCCAGGACGCCCAGCTGCCGCAGTTCCGCGTTGCTGACGGTCTCCTCACCGACGCCGCAGTAGAAGAGCTGGAAGAGGTCGATGTCCTCCGGCCGCTCGTACAGGGAGGAGAGGAACTGGTTATGGAGGTTGTAATCCTCACCGTTGAAGAACTCCTCGTTAAAATACGCCAGCTCCTCGCCCGTGAGGGGCCGGACCTTGGATGCGGCCGTTCCGCCGGTGAAGGTGACGGCGCACACCACCGCCGCCAGGGCGGCCACGGCAAAGAGGGCCGCGAAGCGGGTCTGACGGCTGGCGGCGATGCGGGTGATCCGGTCCCGGAGGGCCCGCTTGCCCGACGCCATGGTGGTGGCGGAGAGGAGGGGATTTACCGGCCGGGACTGCACCGGGATCAGCGCCAGCAGCGTCCGGCCGTAGGGGATGCGCTCCACCTCTCCCAGCTGCCGGAGGGCGCCCTCGTCGCAGGCCAGCTCGCAGTCCGTCCGGGAGACGGCGGCTGCCGCCCACACCAGGGGATCGAACCAGTAGACCGTGAGGCACACGCACCGCAGCAGCGCCCACCAGGGGTCCCCGTGGCGGGCGTGGGTCTGCTCGTGGACCAGCACGTGCCGCAGCCGCTCCGGCGTGGCCGCGGCGGCGGGGGTCAGATAGATCGCCGGGCGGAGGAGCCCGAAGAGGCAGGGGGAGGGCAGCCCCTCCGCCACCAGGTACACCGGGTACCGGCACCCGTCCACCCTGTAAGGAACTCTAACTTTACAGAGCTTGCGCCGGAAGCGGAGATTCACAAAGAGGAACCAGATGGCCATGACGGTCATGCCGCCGTACCAGATATCGCGCAGCAAATCAACCAGGGTCAATTTCTGATACTGCACCGCTGTTTCATCGTCCTGAACGACCCAGACCTGGGAGGCGGATGGAGAGATCGCCGCACTGGGGGCAAGGTCCGGGGCCTCCGGATGGTCTGTCAGCGGTTCCCGGTCTGTTGGGATGTAGAGCTCCTGGCGATCCAGCTGTTCTGTCACCGCCTGTCCCACCGGCTCCGCCGCCGTCAGCAGAGAAAAGTTTACTGCCGGCAGATTCACCGGCACCAGCAGCCGCACCAGCACCAAAAGCCACAGGGCGTCCTGGACCCGCCGGGGGACGGCGCTGCGGAACAGCACCCGCAGCAAAAGCAGCGCCAGGATCAGAATCGAGGATGTGAGAAGGATCTCCTTCATTTCTGCGCACCTCCCGCTCGTTCCAAAATGGCGGACAGCTCCGCGATGTCCTCCTCCGTCAGCGCCTTGCTCTGGGCCATGGCGCTCATCATCAGGCCCAGGCTCCCGCCGTAGACCTTGGAGAGGAAGTTCTCCGTCTCCGCCCGGGCGGCGTCCTCCCGCCGCAGCAGGGGGGTGTACCGCTTGGCCCGGCCGCCCTCCTCATGGGCCACGGCGCCCTTGGCCTCCAGCCGGGAGAGCATGGTGATGACGGTGTTTTTGCTCCAGCCCGTCTCCTCCCGCACCGCTGCCGTCAGCTCCGTGATGGTGCGGGGAGACTTGGCCCAGAGGTGGTTCATCAGCTTCCATTCACTGTCCGAGAGATTGATGGTCATATCGTCACCTCCTGTGTGGTATACAAATGTCTACCTCTTTTCTGAGTCCAACGTATCAGATTGGTAGACATTTGTCAACCTCATTTTGGTGACAGTCCGGTGACAAAAAAGGCGGCGGAGCAAATCTGCTCCGCCGCCGGGGGAATCTTTCTTTTTCAGGGGGGTCACACCGCCTGCCAGAGGAGGCGGCTTTCGGAGAAAGTGGCCGTCACGGCCCCCTTGTCCAGCAGATAGGCGAGGTAAGAGCGCACTGTGCTGCCCACCAGTACGTACTGGCTGAAGTCCATGGTCAGCTGGTAGCGGACAAAGACCTTCTGCAGCAGCTCCTCAAAGCCCACCGGCTCCCGGCACAGCTCCAGCACCACGCCGAGGATCTCGTGGACCTTGGCCCGGTTCACCTCCGCCAGGGGGCGGATGTCCGCCGCCGCGTCGGCGTGGGCGGGGATGAAGAGGCGGCCCTCCAGGGCGCAGACCTTGTCCAGCGTCTCCAGATACCCCGCCACGTCGTAGAGGAACTGGATGTGGTACTTTTGGATGACGGCCTCGCTGGTGAGGCAGTCCGCCAGGAACCACACGCCGTCGTCGGTCCGGAAGCCGCACATATCAAAGAAGTGGCCGGGGAGGGGCAGCATGGAAAGGCCCGCGGGCAGGTTCTCCTCCGTGAGAGGCCGGCAGTCACTTTTCTGGGCCAGGAGGAACTTATTGCGCAGCGGTTTGGGGGGATAGCCGCCGTAGAGGAAGGCGGGCTCCAGAATGGGGTGGGAGGTGATGGCGGCGTCGATGCCGGGGGCATAGGCGGGAACGTGAAGCCGCTGCTGGAGCAGGGCGTTGCCGCCGTTGTGGTCGGCGTTGGCGTGGGTGTTGAGGATGCAGGTAAGCACCCAGCCCTGGGCTTCCAGGATCTTCTGCACCTTGCGCCCGGCGTCCTTGTCGCCGCCGCTGTCGATGAGCACCGCGTGCTGCCCGTCCGGCACCCACAATCCCATCTTGGCGGGGCACTGGATGTAATAGGTCCGGGGGGCGGCCTGGATCAGTTCGTACATGAAAACACCTCCTGCGCATATATGATGGCGGACGGTATCCGCCGTCTTTTTCCCCAATATAGCACGGCGGCGGAGAAAACGCAATCCGGCGGGGTTTTGCGGTTGACCCGACCCGGTTTTTGCCGTAAAATAGTCAGCGAGACTTTAGGGAGACTGGTGAACATATGACTGATTTCAACGAACGATACATCGCCGCCCGGCGGGCCTTCATTGCCCGGGATTTCCAGCGGCTCAACCCCATGCAGCGCCAGGCCGCCATGACCACCGAGGGGCCGCTGCTGCTGCTGGCGGGGGCCGGCAGCGGCAAGACCACGGTGCTGATCCAGCGGGTGTACAACCTTTTGACCTACGGCCGTGGCAGCGACAGCGACGAGGTGCCGGACTGGGCTACGGAGGAGGACCTCCGCTTTTTGGAAAACCTGCCGGAGCAGCTGGATGAGGAGACCCGGCGGCGGGCGGTGCGCCTTTGCGCCGTGGACGTGCCCCGGCCCTGGGAGATCCTGGCCATCACCTTTACCAATAAGGCGGCGGGGGAGCTGAAGGAGCGTCTGGCGGCCCGGCTGGGCCCGGCGGCGGAGGACATCTGGGCCTCCACGTTCCACTCTGCCTGCGTGCGTATCCTCCGGCGGGACATCGACCGCATCGGCTTCGACAAGGACTTTACGATCTATGACACCGACGACTCCAAGCGGGTCATCCGGGACATCCTCAAGGAGCTGAACCTGGACGAGAAGGCCTTCCAGCCCCGCAGCGTCCTCTCCATCATCAGCCACGCCAAGGACGAGTACCAGAGCCCGGAGGAGTTTGCCGCCAAGCACGCCAACGAGAACGACTGGAAGATGAGCCGCATCGCCAAGGTCTACGCCGCCTACGCCAAAAAGCTCCGGGCGGCCAACGCGCTGGACTTTGACGACATCATCTACCACACCGTGACCCTCCTGCGGCAGGAAGGGGATGTGCTGGCGTACTACCAGAACAAGTTCCGCTACGTGCTGGTGGACGAGTACCAGGACACCAACCACATGCAGTACCTGCTCACAAGCCTTCTGGCGGGCGGGCGGAAGAACCTCTGCGTGGTGGGCGATGACGACCAGTCCATCTACCGCTTCCGGGGCGCCAACATCGAAAACATCCTGAACTTTGAACAGCAGTATCCCGCCGCCCGTACCATCCGCCTGGAGCAGAACTACCGCTCCACCCAGAACATCCTGGACGCCGCCAACGCCGTCATCAAGAACAACACCGGCCGTAAGGGCAAGACCCTCTGGACCGACAACGGCAGCGGCGACCCCGTCACCATCAAGACCACCTACAACGAAAGCGACGAGGCCAACTACGTGGTGGGCGGCATCCTGGCGGGGCTCAACCGGGGCCGGAACTTCCGGGACACGGCGGTGCTCTACCGGATGAACGCCCAGTCCAACGCCCTGGAATATGCCATGAAGCGCAACGGCATTCCTTATAAAGTGGTAGGGGGCATGAAGTTCTTCGACCGGGCGGAGGTCAAGGACATGCTGGCGTATCTGTGCGTTCTGAACAACCCCCTGGATGATCTGCGGCTGCGCCGGGTTATCAACGTCCCCGCCCGGGGCATCGGCGCCACCACCATGGACAAAGTGGCCCGCCTGGCGGAGGAGCAGGGGTCCTCTCTCTATGAGATCCTCCGCAACGCGGATGTGTTCCCAGAGCTCAAAAGCGCCTCCGGCAAGCTCCTGAAGTTCGCGGACCTCATCGACGGACTGCGCCGGGCGGGCGCGGAGCTGGCCCTGCCGGAGTTTTACGACGCGGTGTGCGAGCAGACCGGCTACATCAAGGCCCTGGAGGAGAAAAACGACATGGAGAGCCGGGGCCGCATCGAAAACGTCCAGGAACTCAAGTCCAACATCCTGGGTTTCCTGGAGCAGCAGCCGGAGGACGCCACCCTCTCCGGCTTCCTCAACGAGATCGCGCTGTACACGGACCTGGACAGCGTGGCGTCGGACGATAACTGCGTGACCATGATGACCATCCACTCCGCCAAGGGCCTGGAGTTCCCGGACGTGTACGTGGTGGGCATGGAGGAGGGGATCTTCCCCGGCTCCTCCGCCCAGTACGACGAGGAGGAGCTGGAGGAGGAGCGGCGGCTTTGCTACGTGGCCATGACCCGGGCCAAGGAGCACCTGACCCTCACCAACGCCCGCCAGCGGATGCTCTACGGCCGCACCGCAGCCAACCGGCCCTCCCGGTTTTTGGAGGAGATCCCGGAGGAGAACATGCACTGGCTCAGCAAGCCGGAGCCCCGCTTCGGCCAGGGCGGCCGGTG
>FR890885.1:0-17862 GCA_000436875.1 Oscillibacter sp. CAG:155
CGGCAAAATCGTGGACAAGGGCATCCGGGACGCCAACAACATGGGCGCCGCCATGGCCCCTGCCGCCTATGACACCCTCTCCGCCTTTTTCCGGGATACCGGCACAACCCCCCAGGACTACGACGCCATCTTCACCGGCGATCTTGGGGAACTGGGCCACGCCATCGTCCGGGACTTTTTCCATCGGGACGGTGTAGAACTGGATCAGCGCTATCAGGACTGCGGCATGCTGCTCTACGACCGCCAGCAGCAGGATATGCACGCAGGAGCCTCCGGCTGCGGCTGCTCCGCCTCGGTGCTCAATGGCTATCTTCTCACACAGATGCGCCAGGGCCGCTGGCAGCGGATCGTCTTTGCCCCCACCGGCGCCCTGCTCTCCCCGGTCTCCACCTGTCAGGGGGAATCCATTCCCTCCATCTGCCACGCCATTTGCCTCTCCGCCCAGCGGTAAATTCCGCAGCTCGAGCACATTTGTCCTCGTCTCAAAATCGTACAAAGGTCTCCCCGCAGAGCCGAGGACCTCTTGGCACAACGTACAAAATTGTGGGTGGGTCCCGTTCTGTTTGACGGAAATCGTTGACAGGGCGGGACTTTCGCTCGTATAATCTGCAATAGAGAGAGCAAAGGCGTCCTCTCAAGGTTGCCTTATGCTCTTTTTTCGTTATGCGATTTTCTTTTACTTTAAATCAATAAACTAAACCGCCGCACGGGAAAGGAGCGCATCCATGGGCAAATTCACTAAGGAAGACATTATCCGGCGGGTGATGGAGGAAGATATTCAATTCATCCGCATGCAGTTCACCGATATTTTCGGGCAGATGAAAAACGTGGCCATCACCGCCTCCCAGATCGAAAAGGCCGTCAACAATCAAATCATGATGGACGGCAGCTCCATTGAGGGCTTTGTCCGCATCGAGGAGTCCGACCAATACCTGTGGCCGGATCTGGACACATTTTCCGTACTGCCCTGGCGGCCCCAGTACGGCAAGGTGGCTCGCCTCATCTGCGACGTCCACAATCCCAACGGCACGCCGTTTGTGGGCGATCCGCGGAACGTGCTCAAGCGGGTGCTGCGCAGGGCAAGCGACATGGGCTTCACGTTCAACGCCGGTCCGGAACTGGAGTTTTTCCTCTTCCAGACGGATGAAAACGGAAAACCCACCACCCAGACCAGCGACGAGGCGGGCTATTTTGACCTAGGCCCCCTGGACCACGGAGAGAGCACCCGCCGGGAGATCTGTCTGAGCCTGGAGCAGATGGGCTTTGAGATCGAGGCCAGCCACCATGAGGTGGCCGCCGGCCAGCACGAGATCGACTTCAAATACACCCAGGCCCTGCAGGCCGCCGACAATATCATGACCTTCAAGCTGGCCGTCAAGACGCTGGCTCAGAAGAACGGCCTCCATGCCACGTTTATGCCCAAGCCCGTCTATGGCACAGCCGGCAGCGGCATGCATGTGAACATGTCGCTGTTCCGGGACGGCAAAAACGCCTTTTATGACGAGCACGATCCCCGACAGCTGTCGCCGCTGGCCTACCAGTTCATCGCGGGTCTTCTGGACCATGTGCAGGGATTCTGTGCCGTCACCAATCCTCTGGTAAACAGCTACAAGCGGCTGGTTCCCGGCTACGAGGCCCCCTGTCATCTGGCTTGGTCCACCGGAAACCGCTCCGCGCTGATCCGTATTCCCACCCCCCGGGGCCAGGCCACCCGGGTGGAACTGCGCAGCCCCGACCCCGCCTGCAATCCGTATCTGGCCTTTGCCGTGTGTCTGGCTGCGGGCCTGGACGGCATTGAGCGGCAGCTGACGCCGCCGCCGGAGACCAACGAGAACCTCTACGCCATTGCCGCCGATCTGGAGGCACAGGGCATAGGCCGACTGCCCGGAACCCTGGAAGCCGCCATCCACGCCCTGGAGGCAGACCCGGTGGTCACCGCAGCGCTGGGGCAGCACGTCACCACCCAATACGTCACCGGCAAGCTGCGGGAATGGGAAGAATACCGCACTCAGGTCTCCCAATGGGAGCTGGAAAAATATCTGGTCACGTACTGAAAGAGGATTTGCCCAAGGGCACCATTGAGGAGAGGAGGGAGCGCCTGTGGACAACATCGTGGTGGCATTTGCCAACGAGGAGGCCCAGCGCCGCATCGTCCGGCTGCTGGAGTCCGGCGGCGTCTCCCCCGCCGGCTGCTTTTTCAGCGGTGCCGACGCCATCCGCACCATCCGGCAGCTGGGCGGCGGCATTGTGGTGTGCAGCTTCAAGCTGCGGGACATGACCGCCGTGGAGCTGGCCGCCAACCTGCGGGACCTGGGGACGCTGCTGGTGGTCTCCTCCGCCGCGAACCTGGACTTTTGCGAGGGGGAAAACCTCTTCAAACTGGCTACCCCCGCTGCACGGTCAGACTTTTTCGCCTCGCTGGACCTGCTGCGCCGACTGGAATCCCGCAGCCATCCCCGGCCCCATCGGGCGGAGGATGAACAGCGTCTGATCCGCCGGGCCAAGGAGCTTTTGATGGACATCAACCGCATGACAGAGGCGGAAGCACACCGCTTTTTACAAAAGCGCAGCATGGACACCGGCACCCGGCTGGCGGAAACCGCCCAGCACATCATTGATCGTTACACCTACTGATCGGAGGAGGCGGCGCAGGCCGTCCCTTCCCCATCATTTTCAAAGAGATTGGAGCAACAGCCATGTTGGAATCTGAGCAGAAAAAGCTGTATGATCCCCGCCTGGAGCATGACGCCTGCGGCATCGGCGCCGTGGTGAGCCTGCGGGGCATCAAGACCCACCAGACGGTGGACAACGCCCTGAAGATCGTGGAAAAGCTGGAGCACCGCGCCGGTAAGGATGCCGCCGGAGAGACCGGTGACGGTGTGGGACTGATGATCCAGATCCCCCACAAGCTGATGGTCAAGGCGGCGGCCGCTGAGGGCATCACTCTGGGAGAGGAACGGGACTACGGCGTAGGCATGTTCTTCTTCCCCACCGACGACCTCAAGCGGGCCCAGGCCAAGAAGATGCTGGAGATTATCGTGGCCAAGGAGGGTATGGAATTTCTGGGCTGGCGGGATGTTCCCACCCATCCCGAGGTGCTGGGAGAAAAGGCTCTGGGGTGCATGCCCCGCATCTGCCAGTGCTTTGTGAAGCGCCCGGCGGACTGCGGCCGCGGTCTGGAATTTGACCGGAAACTCTACGTCGCCCGGCGGGTATTCGAGCAGTCCAACGTCAACACCTACATTCCCTCCTTCTCCAGCCGGACCGTGGTCTATAAAGGCATGTTCCTGGTGGGGCAGCTGCGCAAGTTCTACGCAGACCTCCAGGACCCGGACTGTGAAAGCGCCCTGGCCCTGGTCCACTCCCGTTTCTCCACCAACACCAATCCCAGCTGGGAGCGGGCCCATCCCAACCGCTACATTCTCCACAATGGCGAGATCAACACCATCCGCGGCAACGTGGACCGGATGCTGGCCCGAGAGGAGACCATGCACTCCGCCGTTTTGGAGGATGAGATGGACAAGATCCTGCCGGTGGTGGACCAGAGCGGCTCCGACTCCTCCATGCTGGACAATACTCTGGAATTTCTCCTGATGAACGGCATCCCCCTGCCCCAGGCGGTGATGATGTGCATCCCCGAGCCCTGGATGAACGACCGGAAGATGGGTCGGGAAAAGCGGGACTTCTATCACTACTACGCCACCATGATGGAGCCCTGGGACGGCCCGGCGGCCATCGTCTTTTCCGACGGCGACACCATGGGCGCGGTGCTGGACCGCAACGGCCTGCGGCCCTGCCGGTGGTACCTCACGGACGACGACTACCTGATCCTCTCCTCGGAGGTGGGCGTACTGGACATCCCGCCGGAGCGGATCGTGAAAAAGTCCCGGCTCCAGCCGGGCCGGATGCTGCTGGCAGACCTGACGGAGGGCCGTCTGGTGGACGATGAGGAGATCAAGAACCGCTATGCCCAGCAGCAGCCTTACGGCGAGTGGCTGGACGCCCACCTGGTCTATCTCAAGGACCTGCCCATTCCCAACCGGCGGGTGGAGTCTCATTCCCAGGCCCAGCGGGACCGCCTCTACAAGGCCTTCGGCTACACCTATGAAGAGGTGAAAGACGCCATTTTGCCCATGGCCCGGGATGGTCTGGAACCCACCTCCGCCATGGGGGTGGACACGCCGCTGGCGGTGCTCTCGGAAAAGCACCAGCCCCTCTTCAGCTACTTCAAGCAGCTCTTCGCCCAGGTGACCAATCCCCCCATGGACGCCATCCGGGAGGAGATTGTCACCGACACCACCGTGTACGTGGGCTCCGGCGGCAATCTGCTGGAGGAGCGGGCGGAAAACTGCACCGTGCTCCAGATCCACAACCCCATCCTCACCTCCCTGGATCTCATGAAGATCCGCTATATGAACCGCCCCGGCTTCCAGGTGGAGACCATCTCGCTGCTCTACTACAAGGGCTCCCCGCTGGAAAATGCCCTGGACCGGCTGTTCGTCAATGTGGACCGGGCCTACAAGAAGGGTGCCAACATCCTCATTCTCTCCGACCGGGGCGTGGATGAAAACCATGTGGCCATTCCCTCTTTGCTGGCGGTCAGCGCCCTGGAGCAGTATCTCGTCCGCACGAAAAAGCGCACCGCCGTCTCCCTCATTCTGGAGAGTGCGGAACCCCGGGACGTCCATCACTTCGCCACCCTTCTGGGCTACGGCGCCCAGGCCATCAACCCCTATCTCGCCCAGGAGTGCGTGGAGGAGCTGGTGTCCATCGGCCTTCTGGACAAGGACCCCGGTGCCGCAGTGGACGACTATAACAGTGCCATTCTCCACGGCATCGTGAAGATCGCCTCCAAAATGGGCATCTCCACCATCCAGTCCTACCAGTCCGCCCAGATCTTCGAGTGCGTGGGCATCAACCGCGCCGTGGTGGACAAGTACTTCACCAACACCATCAGCCGGGTGGAGGGCATCGGCCTGGAGGAGATCGGCGAAGGCGTGGAATGGAATCACAACCAGGCCTTCGACCCCCTGGGTCTGGGCTACGACACCACGCTGGACTCCACCGGCATCCACAAGCTGCGCTCCGGTCCCGACAAGGAAGACCACATGTACAATCCCCGGACCATCCTGCTGCTGCAGAAGGCCGCCCGGGAAGGGGATTACCAGGCCTTCAAAGCCTATACCGCCCTGGTGGATACCCCCGACAAGCCCCACACCCTGCGGGGGCTGCTGGACCTGCGGTACGATGAAAACGGCGGTATCCCCATCGAGGAGGTGGAGCCTGTCAGTTCCATCGTCCATCGGTTCAAGACCGGCGCTATGAGCTACGGCTCCATCTCCCAGGAGGCCCACGAGTGCCTGGCCATCGCCATGAACCGCATCGGCGGCAAGTCCAACTCCGGCGAGGGCGGCGAGGCCGCGGAGCGGCTCCACGACGAGCGGTGCTCCGCCATCAAGCAGGTGGCCTCCGGCCGCTTCGGCGTCACCAGCGAATACCTCTGCAGCGCCAAGGAGATCCAGATCAAGATGGCCCAGGGCGCCAAGCCCGGTGAGGGCGGCCATCTGCCCGGCAAGAAGGTCTACCCCTGGATCGCCAAGACCCGCTGCTCCACTCCCGGCGTGACGCTGATCTCTCCCCCGCCCCACCACGATATCTACTCCATCGAGGACCTGGCCCAGCTGATCTACGATCTGAAAAATGCCAACCGGAACGCCCGCATCAGCGTGAAGCTGGTCAGTGAGGCAGGCGTGGGTACCATCGCCGCCGGCGTTGCCAAAGCTGGTGCCCAGGTGGTCCTTATCTCCGGCCACGACGGCGGCACCGGCGCCGCCCCTAGAAGCTCCATCCACGGGGCAGGTCTGCCCTGGGAGCTGGGCGTGGCGGAGGCCCATCAGGCGCTGATTGCCAACGGCCTGCGCCGCCAGGTGATCCTGGAGGCCGACGGCAAGCTGATGACCGGGCGGGACGTGGCCATCGCCTGCATGCTGGGGGCCGAGGAGTTCGGCTTTGCCACCGCTCCCCTGGTGGCCCTGGGCTGCTGCATGATGCGGGTGTGCAATCTGGACACCTGTCCCGCCGGCATCGCCACCCAGAATCCCCAGCTGCGCTCCCGGTTCTCCGGCAAGCCGGAATACGTCATCAACTTCATGGAGTTCGTGGCCCAGGAACTGCGGGAGTATATGGCAAAGCTGGGCATCCGCACCGTGGAGGAGCTGGTAGGCCGCAGCGATCTGCTGCGGGTCCGGGACAAACTCATTACCCACCGGGCGGAGACGCTGGACCTGAGCGGACTGCTGCAGAATCCCTACGGCGACCACGTGCCCCACTTCGACCCTAAAGCCGTCTATGACTTCCACCTGGAAAAGACTCTGGACGTCAGCGTGCTGCTGGCAAAGCTGGGCAAGAGCCTGAAGGGAAAGCGGTCCGGAAAGCTGGACCTCTCCGTCTCCTCCACAGACCGCTCCTTCGGCACCCTCTTCGGCTCCGAGATCACCCGCCAGTGCGGCAACACGCTGCCGGACGACAGCTATGTCATCACCTGCCACGGCGGCGGCGGACAGTCCTTCGGTGCCTTCATTCCCAAGGGGCTGACCCTGGAGCTGGAGGGTGACTGCAACGACGGCCTGGGCAAGGGCCTCTCCGGCGGCAAGCTGGTGGTCTATCCCCCCAGAGCCAGCCGCTTCAAACCCGGCGAGAATATCATCGTGGGCAACGTGGCCCTCTACGGCGCCACCAGCGGCAAGGCGTTCATCAACGGCTGTGCCGGTGAGCGGTTCTGCGTCCGCAACTCCGGTGCCTGCGCCGTGGTGGAGGGTGTAGGTGACCACGGCTGCGAGTATATGACCGGCGGCCGGGTGGTTATCCTGGGCCCCACCGGCAAGAACTTCGCGGCCGGCATGTCCGGCGGCATCGCCTACGTGCTGGATGAAAAGCACGATCTCTATATGCGCCTGAACAAGGAGCAGGTGATGACGGACACGCTCACCGAGTCCCACGACATTGCCGAGCTCCGGGCCCTCATCGAAGAGCACGTGGCCGCCACCGGCTCTCCCCGGGGCAAGAAGATCCTGGCGGCCTTCAAGTCCTATGTTCCCTGCTTCAAGAAGGTCATGCCCCGGGACTATGACCGGATGCTCCGCTCCATCGCCCAGTATGAGGAGAAGGGCATGAGCCGGGAGCAGGCCGAGATCGAAGCGTTCTACGCCAACACCAAAGTTTGAGAAAGGAGGGCGAACAACATGGGAAAACCCACTGGATTTTTGGAATACGCCCGGAGGGAGGACCCCCGGCGCAGCCCCGCGGAACGGGTTCAGGACTGGGAGGAGTTCCACATCGCTCTCCCCGACGCGGTGCGGGAACAGCAGGGCGGCCGCTGCATGAACTGCGGTGTTCCCTTCTGCCAGACCGGTATGCTCTATGAGGGACGGGCCTTCGGCTGTCCCCTCCACAACCTGATTCCGGAGTGGAACGACATGATTCTCTCCGGCAACCGGGGCCATGCCCTGAGCCGCCTGCTCAAGGCCAACAATTTCCCGGAGTTTACGGGCCGGGTCTGCCCCGCACCCTGCGAAAAAGCCTGTATCTGCGGCATCTACGGCGATGCCGTCACCATCCGGGACAACGAGCTGTGCATCATCGAGGACGCCTTCGCCACCGGTCGCATCAAGCGCCGCCGGCCGCCCCAGTGGTCCGGGAAGAAGGTCTGTGTGGTGGGCTCCGGCCCGGCGGGCCTGGCAGCCGCAGACCAGCTCAACCACCGGGGACACTCCGTCACCGTAGTGGAGCGCTCGGAGCATCCCGGCGGACTTTTGACCTACGGCATCCCCAACATGAAGCTGCCCAAATCCGTGGTGCAGCGCCGAATCAGCCTGATGACCGATGAGGGCGTCAGCTTTGTCTGCGGCGTGGATGCCGCAGACCCCAAAACCGCCCATCGGCTGCTGGAGGAGTATGACGCCGTGCTTTTGTGCTGCGGCGCCGGGGTCCCCCGTCCCCTGGGCTTTGACACCGCCGGTGTGGGCGGCGTGTGCTACGGCACGGAATATCTGAAATCCGCCGTAGAGCGGGCCCAGTTCGGCAAGGAGGAGGCCCAGGTTCCCTCCGCCGCGGGACTGGATGTGGTCATCATCGGCACCGGCGACACCGCCAGTGACTGCGTGGCCACCGCCCTGCGGCAGGGCTGCCGCTCCGTCACCCAGCTGGTCCGGCGGCCCCGGGCAGACTATCTGAACGATCAGGGACAGCTGCCTCTGGACTACGCCCACGAGGAGGCGGAGGCCGTCTTTGGCACCGATCCCCGGCGCTTCGGCGTGCAGGTCCAGTCTCTGGTCTCGGGCGAAGGCGCTCTGACGGCAGTGGTCACCACCGAGGGCGACACTCTGCCCTGCCAGCTTCTCATCGGCGCAACCGGCTTTGCCGGCTGCGAGAGCAACGTGTGCCATGCCTTCGGCGTGGAAGCAGACAAGACCGTCCAGACCCTTCCGGGCAGCTTTTCCACCGGCGTGGAAAAGGTCTTTGCCGCCGGCGATATGCGCCGGGGCCAGTCCCTGGTGGTGTGGGCCATTGCGGAGGGCCGCTCCGCCGCCGCTGAGATCGACCGGTACCTCATCGGCTACACGAACTTGGTGCCGAGTCTATAAAAAAGCTAGAAATTTCCAGCTGCTTCCCAAAAAGTCTTGGTGAAACGGACAGTTGACGCTCCACAGCGGACCGTGGTAAAGTATGTAGCATCAAAAAGGCAAAGGCGCCTGGAGAGATGGTTCTCTCAGGCGCCTTTGCCTTTTTCGTTTACAAGGAGGGACTGCTATGTATTCATCTGTCAACACCATCTGGGTCCTGTTGGGTGCGGCACTCGTCTTTTTGATGCAGGCGGGATTTGCCATGTGTGAGGCGGGCTTCACCCGGGCCAAAAACACCGGCAATATCCTGATGAAAAACCTGATGGACTTCTGCATCGGAACGCCCACCTACTGGCTTCTGGGCTTCGGATTGATGTTCGCCAGCAGCGGCACGCTGATCGGCGGACTGGACCCCATGGTCCGGGGCGATTATTCGTCTATCCTCCCCGCGGGGGTCCCGCTCTTCGCCTATCTCATTTTCCAAACGGTTTTCTGCGCCACCTCGGCCACCATTGTCTCCGGCTCCATGGCGGAGCGCACCAAATTCGTCTCCTACTGTGTGTACTCCTTCTGCATCTCCGCCTTCATCTACCCCGTCTCCGGTCACTGGATCTGGGGCGGCGGCTGGCTGAGCCAGCTGGGCTTCCATGACTTCGCCGGTTCCACGGCGGTCCACATGGTGGGCGGTATCTGTGCCTGCATCGGCGCAGCGATCCTTGGGCCCCGCATCGGCAAGTATGAAAAGGACGGTACCCCCCGGGCCATCCTGGGCCACAACCTCTCCCTGGGTGCGCTGGGCGTCTTTATCCTGTGGTTCTGCTGGTTCGGCTTCAACGGCTGTTCCACCGTGGCCATGGACAGCGACGACGCCATGGTCTCCGCCGGACTGATCTTCGTCAACACCAACATGGCGGCAGCGGTTGCCTGCTGCGTGACCATGCTCTACACCTGGCTGCGCTACAAGAAGCCGGACGTGGGCATGACCCTCAACTCCGCGCTGGCGGGCCTTGTGGCCATCACCGCCGGATGCGATATGGTCTCCCCCGCCGGTGCCGCCATCATCGGCATTGTGGCCGGCTTGCTGCTTCCCATCTCCGTGCGCTTCTTCGACAACATTCTGAAGATCGACGATCCTGTGGGTGCCATCTCCGTCCACGGCGTGTGCGGTGCCACCGGCACGTTGCTCACCGGTCTTCTGGCGGTGGACGGCGGCCTCTTCTACGGCGGCGGTGTCCACTTCTTCCTGATCCAGTGCCTGGGCGTGGCCGCCACTGCCGTATGGGCTGCGGTGACCATCACCATTGTCTTCCAGATTCTCAAGCACACCATCGGCCTCCGGGTCTCCGAGGAGGAAGAGCTCAAGGGCCTGGATATCACGGAACACGGCCTGCCCACTGCTTATGCCGGCTTTGCCTTCGCCTATGATGACACGCCGGACGATGAGCCTGACGCTCCCGTTCCCGCTTCCGCGGCAGCTGTTCCCATGGATGCCGCTGTCGTCGTGGAAACTGCTCCCGGAACGGTCCCGGATACCACGTCCGGCAAGAAGATGACCCGTGTGGAAATTCTCTGCAAGATGGAGCGGTTCGACGCTCTCAAGCGCGCCATGTTCGACATCGGCATCACCGGTATGACCGCCACCAACGTCATGGGCTGCGGCGAGCAGCGGGGCAAGACGGAGGGTTACTTCCGCGGTGCCAAAGTAGAAGCCTCCATGCTGCCCAGCATCCAGGTATCCATCGTGGTGTGCAAGGTTCCGGTCTCCTTGGTGGTGGATACCGCCCGAAAGGTCCTTTACACCGGCCGCATCGGCGACGGCAAGATCTTCGTCTCCAATGTGGAAAACGTCATCAAAGTCCGCACCGGCGAGCAGGGTTACGACGCCTTGCAGGACGAAGCACGCTGAATGCCGCCCGTGCGCTTTGTATACACACACTCTACTCCTCTCCCAAGTCAGGGGGCCGGCGAACTGCCGGCCCCCTGACCGCATATTTTCCCGCCTGCCGGAAACACTGTTGGAAGATTCCACTGGGAGGCGGTTTTTATGGAATATCTCAATGCATTTCTCTGCGGGGGACTGATCTGTGCCATCGGTCAGATCCTCATCGACAAAACCCAGCTGACTCCCGCCCGCATCCTCACCGGCTATGTGGTGACCGGCGTGGCGCTCAGCGCACTGGGGCTTTATGAGCCCCTTGTAAAGTGGGGCGGTGCCGGCGCCACCGTTCCCCTCACCGGATTCGGGCACTCTCTGGCCCAGGGGGTGAAGACCGCCGTGGCCAAGGACGGCTGGCTGGGGATCTTCACCGGCGGTCTCTCTGCAACCGCCGGCGGCATCGCAGCAGCTGTGGTCTTCGGCGTTTTGATGGCGCTATTGTTCAAGGCGGGGGACAAACGATAACGGACAGGCAGGAAAGTCGTAACAGCTTTCCTGCCTGTTTCTTTGTTGTGATGAATTTGTCATTCTTTTGTTTCGATTTTCCGGACAAAAAGGCGCTATACTGGCTCTGCAACAAAATTCGACAGAAAGGACCCGACTGCTATGCGCCGCATTGCCAGTTTTTTACTGCTGCTGAGCCTGCTGATCACCCTGCCCGGCTGCGGACTCTCCGGCACCTCCGGAAAGACACAGGACTCCTCTCAGGAATCCGCTGAGGAGACCCCTCCCACACCGGAACCCTATACCATCCTGGACCCCACGGTCCAGCCGGAGGGTGGGGAGCGGGACGGTGTCCCCTACGTCGCCTACGACGGGGTGGTGGAGCATCTGTTTTTTCACCCGGTGGTGGCCTATCCGGAGCTGGCCTTCGATGGGGACAGCAAGGCCAACGGCATCGATGATTACATGGTCACCGCGGATGAGTATAAAAAGATCCTTCAGAGCGTCTACGACAAGGGGTATATCCTGGTGGACATCAACAGCGTCTGGAGTGAGGTTACCGGTGAGGACGGGCAGCCCCACATGGTGAAAAACACCCTCTACCTCCCAGAGGGGAAAAAGCCGCTGGTGCTCTCCTTTGACGACACCAATTACTATGAATACATGCTCTCCAACGGCTTCACCTGGAAGCTCGTCCTGGGGGACGACGGCAAAATCGCCTCCTGGGGCAAGGACCCTCAGGGCAATGAGGTGGTCTCCCGGGACCTGGACGCCATCCCTATTCTGGACAAGTTTGTAGAGGAGCATCCCGACTTTTCTCCCTTCGGTGCCAAGGGCTGTCTGAGCCTTACGGGCTATGAGGGCATTCTGGGCTACCGCACCCAGACGGACACCAAGAGCTGGACTCAGGCTCAGGAGGAAAACCGGCAAAAAGAGATTGCGGCCGTCAAGCCCATCATTGCCGAGCTCAAGCGCACCGGCTGGACCTTCGGCAGCCACACCTGGGGGCATATCCGCCTGGGCAGCAAATCTCTGGAGGCCATCCAGGCCGACACCCAGCGCTGGTTTGACGAGGTTGGCAGCCTGGTGGGCCCCACCACGATTCTGTTCTACCCCCACGGGGAGCGGCCCGACGGCAACGACTGGCAGAACACCGGCCCCGTCTTCCGCTATCTCCAGAGTCAGGGCTTCCGGGTATTCTGCTCCGTAGGGATCGAGAGCTTCAGCTACATCAAAAAGGATATCTGCGCCGTGATCTGCGACCGGCTCCATCCCGACGGCACCACACTGCGCTACTCCCGGGACCGGTACTTGAAATTTTATGATGCCAAGGATATTATGGATACAGCGGTACGTCCCCAGCGGGAGATTGCCTGGTCATAACCCTGGCACAAATTGCCTGGAAAGAACCGGCAGACCGCCGTTCAACCGTCTCAGCAACGAGCAAAGGAGTGCTTCCCATGACCCGTGAAGAATTGAAGGCCGCGGCTGTCGCCATGCTGGATCGGGCCTACTGTCCCTATTCCCATTTCCCGGTGGGCGCCGCCCTGGAGTGCAGCGACGGCACGGTGTTCACCGGCTGCAACATTGAAAACGCCAGCTATACCCCCACCATCTGCGCCGAGCGCACTGCTGTGTCCAAAGCCGTCAGCGAAGGGCACCGGGATTTCGTTCGCATCGTGATCGCCGGCCGCAGCAAGGACTTCTGCGTCCCCTGTGGCGTGTGCCGCCAGGTACTGCGGGAATTTGCCCCCGATCTGGAGATCATCTGCCTCAACGGTGCCGGAGAGGAACAGGTTTTTACCCTGCCGGAGCTGCTGCCTCACAGCTTCGGCCCGGAGTATCTGCGATGAAACTGAGCCATGAGGAAATCGCGGCCCGTTTGGCCGCGTCGCCAGAGCACGACGTGTGCGTACTGCGCATTGAAGAGGGGGATTTCGGGTGCGAAGAGCACCGGGACCCGCCCTGCCTGTGGCTGCTGACAGAAAATGCCGCCGGGGAACGCCATTCCTTGGAACTGCCGGAGCCCCGGGTGGAAGCCCTGGGCCTGGCAGAGGGCTGTACCTGTCGGCGCGCAGATCTGCATCCATAAAAAAGAAGCGGCTGAGCCGCTTCTTTTTTTGCATTATACCAGCTTTTCAAAATAGAAGAACGTCTCATCCTCGCCCTTCTTCCGCATACAGGAGGAGAGCATTTTATAAGACGCCTGATTTTCCTTGAAACACTTGGCCACCACTTTGGAAAGGTGCACCCGGTAGAGTCCCCAGTCCGCCACAGCGGCAAAGGCCTCGGTGCCGTAGCCGTGACCGGCGTAAGCGGCATCGATCCGGCAGCCCAGCTCCGCACCGCCCCGGCAGTCAAACCGGTAGAGCACCGCCTCGCCGATGAGCTTGCCGTCCAGCCGCACGGCAAAATTCACCGCCTGCCGGTTCTCAAAGTCCCGCCTGGCCACCTCGAAGAAGCTCCGCTCCTCCACCGGGCCTCCCAGTCCTCCCACATCGTCATAGCCCCACCAGCGGTTCCGGTCCCCGTCCAGCACCAGGGCATTGTAGGCGGGAATATCCGCCTCCGTCAGTGCGGAGAGGGTCAGCCGCTCCGTTTTCAGCTCCGGGATCACAGGGACATGGCGCAAAAGCTCGTTCTGGGGCTCAAAGCGGTACTTAGGGGCCAGCTTTGCCGGGCCGTACTGGAGCTTGGACGTCCGAAGGCCCCGGTCCGCTGCGTCGTCCTCCCGGTTGATCCACTGGCAGCCGTCGCCAAAGGCGTCGGCAAAGGCCTGGACCAGCGTGGGATAGACACCGGTATAGGAGTAGAGCGCTTTTTCGATGTGAATGATGAGGGTGTCCCCGCATTTTTCCGCCAGGGAGAGGGCGATGAGCTTCTCGCCGTCAAACATACCGCCAGCACAGAAATAGGGTTTGCCCACCAGCGTCAGCATCTTCTTGGCCAGCTCCAGCTCATCCCGGGCTTTGGCGTTATTCCCCTTGGGGAACTCCGCCTCATAGTCCAGCCAGAATTGCTCGATGACATCCTTGTCCTCCGCCGTCAGCGGCCGGAATTCCGCGTCCGGCCACTTGGAGCGGAACTTGTTGATGTGGTTGCGCTGGCCGGAATAGCGCCGCCCGGCAAAAAACTGCAGGTCCTCCCGGTAGTAGACGTAGTCCCGCCAGGTGCGCACATCACTGACAGAAACATACGGATACCGGGCCAGCAGGCGGGCCGCCTTGGATTCCGGGACCACCGAAATCACCAGCGGAATCCCCTGCTCCAGGCAGTCCGCTTCGATGGCCTCCAGAGCGGCATCCTCGTCGCCCCCGGGCCCGGGAACCGGGTAATCAAACACCACCTGCCCATCGATGCAGTTGCGCACCACCAGGCAGCCTGCCGCCTCGGCCCAAGCCGGGTGCAGATTCTTTTTCCACATGAGTTTCGTCCCTACGGAGTACTCGCAAAGCCCGTAATTGCAGGTCTCGTAGTACTTGCGCAGCTTGTTTCCGTCCTGTCGGGTCACTGGTTTGAACTGTAACATAAAGTCCTTCCTTGTCCGTCATTGTGAAAAAAATGTCCTTCTACGAAAAACATTTTCTTGACGTAGTCTGTGAGAAGTAGTATGGTTAAAAGAGAATTCGAATTGAGAAAGAGGGGAATTTTATGGAAAACAAACGAGACAGTTGGGGCAGCAACCTAGGGTTTATTCTGGCTGCCGTAGGCTCCGCCGTCGGCCTGGGAAACATCTGGGGCTTCCCGTACAAGATGGGCAAATCCGGCGGCTTCACCTTCCTCATCGCATACCTGCTCCTGGCCGTTTTTGTGGGCTTCGTGGTCATGATCAGCGAGCTGGCCATGGGCCGCCACGTAGGCAAAGGCGTCATCGGATGCTATCACACCCTCTCCAAGAAGTTCAAATGGGTGGGGTGGCTGGCTGTTTTCTCCCCCTTCATCATCATGAGCTTCTACTCGGTTCTGGGCGGCTACTGCATTGAGTACATGGCCCTGAACATGAGCAACCTGGCCTTCGCCGGTGCGGAAATCTCCGCCGGTGCGGACCTGTTCACCTCCATGCTGATGAATCCCTTCGGCAATGTGATCTTCACGATTTTGTTCCTGGTGATCTGCTATCTGATCAATCGGGGCGGCATTTCCGGCGGCATCGAGAAGTTCAACAAGGTGGGCATGCCGGCGCTGTTCGTCATGCTGGTCATCGTCATCATCCGCTCCCTGACGCTGGATGGCGCCGTGGAAGGGCTCAAGTTCATGTTCGTCCCCGGCTACGCGGTAGAGGGCGGCTTCATCGCGGAGGAGCCCAACTTCATCACCGTGCTTGCCACCGCCGGCGGCCAGATGTTCTTCTCGCTGTCTCTTGCCATGGGCGTCATGTTCACCTACGGTTCCTATCTGAGCAAGAAAGAGAACCTAGTGAAAAACGCCGCCCTGATCGTGTTCTCCGACACGCTGGTGGCTTTGATGGCGGGCCTTGCCGTCATTCCCGCCGCCGTGGCCATCTCCGGACCCAGCGCCACCCTCAGCGGCCCGAAGCTGCTGTTCATCACACTGCAGGACGTATTCAACGCCATGGGCGCCGCCGGTCCGCTGTTCGGCGTACTGTTCTATCTGCTGGTCCTGATTGCCGCACTGACGTCCGCCGTGTCTCTGGTGGAAGTGGTGACCACCTTCTTCCTGGACCGGGCGGAAGAGAAGGGCAAACAGGGCAACCGCTCCAAGGTGGTTCTCATCGTGTGCCTGGCCATCCTGGTGGAAGCATCTGTTGTGGCCATTGACGGCCTGGGCGCCGGCGGTCTGGGTGAGAGCCTGGGCAGTGGCCTGCCGGTCCCCTTCAAGGAGGCCGCGGCCACCGTGCTGGCGGACGGCACCGTGCAGTATGCCGGCTGGAACGACTGCTGGCTGGACTTCATGGACGTTTTGTCCGAGGGTATCGCCATGCCGCTGGGCGCGCTGCTGATGAGTTTGATGGTGGCCTGGGAGATCAAGCCCAAGCTGGTTCTGGACGAAGTCCGTATCGGCAGCAACGCCAAGATCGACACCTTCTACAAGATCTGCATCTATGTCATCACCCCGCTGGGCATGCTGCTGGTTCTGCTGGGGCAGCTCAACGACTTCGGTATCCTGAAGATCTTTGGCTGAGGCCGGTGTTTCCCTGAGCATACGGCACCAGCGCAGAGCCGTCAATCGCATTTGCAACTGATTTGTGCACAAGCGGCGTTCGGAATCCGGGCGCCGCTTTTTGCAGCCCCGCCGGTGGGAAAGCAGGAGAAGGAGCGTCGGCCCTGCAGGGCCAGATGCTCCTTCTCTCTTGTCCAAGGAAGGCGCGCCCTCCCGTTTTTTCAGTTCATCTGCTTGCGGCGGCTGAGGTTCATGGTGCCGTCCTGCATGCTGTTGAGATCGTCCAGGCTCTTGCCGGTGCCCAGCGCCACGCAGGAGATGGCATCCTCGGCGATAACGGTATGGATGCCGGTACGGGCGGTGACCAGCTTATCAAAGCCAGAGACCAGGCTGCCGCCGCCGGTCATGACAATGCCGTTGGTGGAGATATCCGCAACCAACTCGGGGGGTGTCCGCTCCAGCACGGAGTGGATGGCCTCCATGATGCGCTCCACCGGCTCTTCAAAGGCGTCCATCATCTCCGTGGAGGAGACGGTGACCACCTTAGGCAGGCCCGTCAGCAGGCAGCGGCCCTTGACGTCCATGGTCTCCTCTTCCTCCTTGGGGAAGACGCAGCCGATGCGCTTTTTCATCTCCTCAGCGGTGCGCTCACCCACCAGCAGGTTGTGCTTGCGGCGCATATACTTAACGACCGCCTCGTTGAGCTGGTCGCCGGCGATCTTGATGGAGGCACTCTCCACCACGCCGGAGAGGGAGATGACGGCGATGTCGGCGGTACCGCCGCCGATGTCCACCACCATGTGGCCGTCAGGCTGGGAGATGTCGATGCCGGCGCCGATGGCGGCGGCCACAGGCTCCTCGATCAGATACACCTTCCGGGCACCGGCCTGGATGCCTGCGTCGATGACGGCACGCTCCTCGACCTCAGTGATGCCGGAGGGCACGCAGATGATGACCCGGGGCTTGAAGAAGGACACGCCGGCCACCTTGTGGATAAACTCCTTGAGCATCCGCTCCGTCATATCATAGTCGGAGATCACGCCCTCCCGCAGGGGACGGATGGCGATGATATTGCCCGGGGTGCGGCCCAACATGGCCTGTGCCTCGGCGCCAACCTTCAAGAGCTTTCCCGTGGTCTTATCCATTGCCACCACGGAGGGTTCGTTGAGAACGATGCCCTTTCCCTTCACATACACCAAGACTGATGCGGTACCCAGATCGATACCGATATCCTTTGCCATGGACATAAACTCCACCTCATTGTTCTTTCTATCACATATTATAAACGGTTTTCCGCTCTGCAATCATACGGTACTTATTATACTGGCAGTTTTTGTCGATTGCAACCTTATTTTTTGAAGAATCCGGGGAAGATCCCGGTCTTTTCCTGTGAAAAAACACCACAGTTCACCGGTTTTCCTCCGGATGCCGCCGGGCCAGGGCCACGCACACACTCATCACATCCGCCGCGCCGGCATCCCGCAGCGTCCGCGCGCACTCTGCCAGAGTGGCGCCGGTGGTACAGATATCGTCCACCAGAAGCACCCGGCGCCCCTGAACCTTCTCCGGTACAGGCGTCTCATAGACCCCCAGCACATTGGCCCGGCGTGCGGCCGCTTCCGTCAGGCCGGACTGGGCAGGGTTGTCCGCAGTCTTGCGCAGCAGCTGCTCCGGCCGGACGCCCCAGAGGCGGCAGGCACTCTCCGCCAGGAGCCGTGCCTGGGCATAGCCCCGGCTGCG
>FR890885.1:17886-25080 GCA_000436875.1 Oscillibacter sp. CAG:155
CCGCCGGCGGCTCACCGGCACCCAGGTGACCACGTCAAATGCCCCGGAAAACCGCTCCGCGGCGCAGCGGGCCACCAGCTCGCCCATGGGTCCCGCCGCCGCGCTGGCCCCCTGGAATTTGAAGCGCAGCAGGCCCTCTCGGACCTGCTTTTCATACCACAGCGGAGCGGCACACTGCACACCGCCGGAAAGTTTCCGCACGCCCTCCCTCTCCTCTGTCCAGGGAAGTGTCTTTTCACAGGCCGGACAGATGCCGGCGTGGTCCAAAACTTTTCCACAAAAAGGACATTTTGGTGGGAAAAAGAGGTCCAGAAGTTGATGAATCCAATCCCTCATGGCTCCAATAATGCATCATAGGTGGTGTGCAGCGCATCCCGGATTCCACGTAGCTGGGATGCACGGATATGCTGAGTGCCCCGCTCGATTTTTACCAGCGTTTCCCGCGTCATCTCCACGCCTTCCAGCTGGAGGAGGCGGACCAACTCTGTCTGCCCGATTTTCTGCCGGGTGCGAATTTTGCGGATATTTGCACCGATGGCAATATCCTGCTTAATTTTCTGCTCTGCCATACCATCCTCCGCCAAATGGACTTATTTGGGTCCAGTCTGGCTTTATTGTATGGAGGCATGTATCTTAAAAGGGACCAATATGGGTCCTAATTTTGTCGTGAATACAAAAAGAGCGAAAGCAGTGAATGCTTTCGCTCTTTTCTCAGTTTCCGTGCAGTCCATTTCCGTTGGAGAGCCGCCACTTCAAGCCCGAGTACCGGCGCTGCTGGCGGTCGTTGGCCGCCATGGCCCGGATGGCGGCGTCATCTCCCACCACCACCAAAAGCTCCCGGGCCCGGGTGAGGGCTGTGTACAGCACCCCCCGCACCATCAAGGACTGAGCCGCCGGCATGGCGGCCAGCACCACGGCCCGGTACTCGCTGCCCTGGGCCTTGTGGACCGTCTGGGCGTAGGCCAGGTCCAGCTCGCTGAGCTGCTCCACGCCGTAGAGCGCGCTGCGGCCATCAAAGTCCACCGACAGCCACTCGCCGGAGGGATCGATCTGGGTGATCTTGCCCACGTCGCCGTTGAACATCCCGGTGCCCACAGTGCCGTCCGCCTTTTCCCACACCACGTCGTAGTCGTTGCGGGTCTGCATGATCCGGTCCCCCTCCCGGAACAGCCGTTCGCCCCAGAGGATCTCCCGCTTGTCCGGTGTCTTGGGATTGAGGGCCTCCTGCAAACACCGGTTGAGGTTCATCGTGCCGCTGGGGCCCTTGCGGGTGGGGGTGAGCACCTGGATTTGGTCCGCCGGGATGCCCATGTTCTCCGGCAGCCGCTTTTTGCAAAGCTCCACCACCGTGGCCACCGTCCGCTCCGGGTCCCGGCGGCAGAGGAAGAAGAAATCCCCCTGGTTGTTGGTCAGCTGAGGCGGCTGGCCCAGGTTCACCGCGTGGGCGTTGCGGATGATGGCGGAGGTCTCCGCCTGGCGGAACACCTCCCGCAAAAATACGGTCTCCGCCCGGCCGCTGCGAATCAGGTCGGAAAACACGTTCCCGGCTCCCACCGAGGGCAGCTGGTCCGCGTCTCCCACCAGCACCAGCCGGGTCCCCGGCCGCAGCGCCCGCAGCAGCGCGGAGAAGAGGGATACGTCCACCATGCTCATCTCATCCACGATGACGGCGTCCGCCTCCAGCGGCTCCTTCTCCGTCTTCTGGAAGGTCACCTGATGGGTCCGCTCGTTCCAGGTCATTCCCAGCAGGCGGTGGACCGTCTGCGCCTCCATGCCCGTCAGCTCGCTCATTCGCTTGGCCGCCCGGCCGGTGGGCGCCGCCAGCACAATGTCCAACCCCATCTTCTGAAAAAGTGCCACAATACCCCGGACGGTGGTGGTCTTGCCGGTGCCGGGGCCGCCGGTGAGGATCAGTACCCCCACTCGGCCCGCCAGCTCCACCGCCTCCCGCTGCCGGGGAGCGTAGGTGATGCCCTGCTGGCGCTGGATCTCCTCCACCGCCCGCCGGGCCTGGCGGCTCTCATCCGGTGCCGCCGCCAGCAGTGCGTTCAGCCGGGCGGCAGCGGAGGTCTCCGCCTCCCACAACCGGCGGAGATAGCAGGCCTCCACATTGGCTACCGGCTCCTGCACCACCGCGCCCCGCTCCACCAGCTTGTCCAGCGCCCGCTCCACCGGCTCCTCCGTACATTGGAGCAGCTGGGCAGTGGCGGCCACCAGCTTGGGCCGGGGCAAAAACACATGGCCGTTGTTCTCGTTGTGGCTCAGCTCAAAGGTCACCGCCGCCTGAATCCGCTCGTCGCTGTCCGGGTCGATGCCCATGCCCAGGGCGATGCGGTCGGTGACGGAAAAATCCACGCCGCAGCTGTCCCCGGAGAGCAGATACGGATTTTTCTCCACCATCTCCAGCGCCGCGTCTCCATACTGCTGGCGCAGCTGCATGGCCAGCACCGGCGGCAGCTCGTACCGGGCGAGAAACGCCATCAGCCGCCGGAGTCCCATGTGCTGGCGGAAACTCTCAGCGATCTCCTGGGCCTTTTTCGCCGTGATGCCCTTGATGAGGTTCAGCCGCTCCGGCTCCCGCTCCAGGATGTCCAGCGTCTCCACACCGAAGCGGTCCACGATCCGCCGGGCGGTGGCAGGCCCCACGCCCCGGCAAATGCCGGAGGAGAGGTAGTCGAAAATCTCCTCCTCATCCTCCGGCAGCATCCGCTCCAGCTCCACCGCCCGCAGCTGTTCCCCATGCTGGGGATGGGTCTCCCACACGCCGGACACCGTCAGGTGCTCGCCGGGGGCCACGCAGGGGATGCAGCCCACCACCGTGACCACCTCGCCCTCCTCCGTCAGGAGGCGGAGAACGGTATAGCCGTTTTCGGCGTTTTGAAAGATCACACTATGTACAGTGCCCTCGCAGGCGGTCAGTTCCTCCATGGTCGTCTCGTTCCTCTATTCCACTTGAAATTTGGCCCCGTCCACCAGGACCACGTCCTTGCCCCGGTCCGCGAGGCATGCTGCCAGCGCCTTGGCGTCGTCGCTGAGCCCACAGTCCGCCAGGACGATCTTCGCCCCCGGCAGATGGTTCCGGGCCCGGCGCAGCTCCCGTACGTCCGCCTCCATAGCCAGCGCCTCGCCCCGGACGGGCAGCACCAGCAAGACCCCCGGAATCACCGGGCGCCCGGCGTGGAGCAGCGCCCCCGCCACCAGCCAGACCACCGTGGTCACGCCCACAGCGGAGAAAAACGCCAGCAAGCCGTCCTGAAACAACATCATCCCAATCACCTCGGGATAGCCTATGCCCGGGGGCTGTCCGGGGTGATTTGCCGCTTACGCGGAGCCGCCGCGCTTCCGCTTACCGCCCAATGCCGAGCTCCGCCAGGATGGCCTCCTCCCGGGCCCGCATCTGCCGTTTCTGAGGGCCCTCGTCCAGGTGGTCATAGCCCAGCAGGTGCAGCACGGAGTGGACCACCAGATAGGCAAGCTCCCGCCGCTTGGGATGACCGTACTCCTTGGCCTGGGCCGCCACATGCTCCATGGAGATCACCATGTCCCCCAGGGGCACCAGCCCCGTGCCGGGGTCCGCGTCCTCAGACGTAGGCAGCTGGCCCGGCGTCAGGTCAAATTCCGGAAAGCTCAAAACGTCCGTGGCCCGGTCCACGTTCCGCATGTCCTGGTTGATGGCGTGGATGTTCTCGTCATTGGTCAGCAGCACGTCCACCTCGCAGGGGAAATCCACCCCCTCGGCGGCCAGTGCCGTGCGGATGACCTTGCGGATAAGGGCACAATTGCCCTCACTGGCGGCGCCGGGCACGTCCGCCGTCACCGGGATATAATGCCGCTTTGCCATCACTTGCGCCCCTTTCCGCCGTTTTTGGCCTCCTCGTACCGCTCGTAGGCCTCCACGATCCGCTGCACCATCACATGGCGCACCACGTCCGCGTTGGTCAGCTGGCAGATGCCGATGCCCTCCACATTCCGCAGCACCCGCATGGCCTCCTTCAAACCGGAACTCTTGTCCGCCGGCAGGTCGATCTGGGTCACGTCGCCGGTGATGACGATCTTGGACCCAAAACCCAGACGGGTCAAAAACATCTTCATCTGCTCCCGGGAGGTGTTCTGGGCCTCGTCCAGGATGATGAAGCTGTCATCCAGGGTGCGGCCACGCATATACGCAAGAGGCGCCACCTCGATATTGCCCCGCTCCAGATACTTCTGGTACGTCTCCGCCCCCAGCATGTCAAAGAGGGCGTCATACAGCGGCCGCAGGTACGGGTCCACCTTGCTCTGAAGGTCGCCAGGCAGAAAGCCCAGCCGTTCGCCGGCCTCCACCGCAGGACGGGTAAGGATGATGCGATTGACCTGCTTGTCCCGGAAGGCAGCCACGGCGGCGGCCACGGCCAGGTACGTCTTGCCGGTACCTGCCGGGCCCACGCCGATGGTGACGGTATTGTGGAGCACGGACTTGATATACTCCTTTTGTCCGATGGTCTTGGGCTTCACCGGGCGGCCCTTGGCGGTGATGCACAGCACGTCGCCTGTCAGCTCCGAGATCTGCGTCTCCTTTCCGCTGCGGACCAGCCCGATGACATAGCGCACATTCTGCTCGCCGATGGCCTCTCCCCGGGAAGAGAGGGTCAGCAGGGCCTGGATGGCCTTACAAGCCAGCATGGTCTCCTCCGGCTCTCCCTCTACCCGCAGCTCACCGTCCCGGTTCACCACGGTCACATGGAATTCCTGCTCCAGAAGGCGGATGTTTTCATCAAAGGACCCAAAAATGTTCACGGCCTGTTCCAGCCGTTCAATGCTGATTCGCTGTTCCAATGTTTCGCTCACTCCCAAATCGTGTTCCGGGCCTCAGGGGTCCGGGGTATCGTCGCTCACATAAATGGGCGCTGTCCGGGCGATCTCCTCCCGGCACTCCGCCGCCAGCGTCACTTCCAGTACGTCCCCCCGCTGCCGGGAGGTACAGAGTGTGGTGGTGACGGTGCCATACGGGTCCACCAGACTGTGGAGGTATTCCGTCAGGATGGCTTCTCCGGCAGATTCCGCCGCAGCGGGGTCCATCCCGGTCTCCGCACGCTCATAAAAATGATAGGTCTCCCGCACCAGCGTCACCGGCAGCCGCAGCCCCAGCAGCGTCCAGGGGTACCTGGTGGTTATTTTATCATATTCTGCCCCTTCGATGCTACTGTTTCCATAGAATTTTACCCGATGCGTACCAAAGATCAGCGACCAGCCGGTTTTTTTCCGCCCGGTGTAGGACTTCGTCTCCGCCGCCAGCGGCATCCGGGTGGTGAGGGTGTACCAGGTCCGGGCCGTGACGGACCCTCGCCCCGCCAGAATCCGGGCGCCCACGGTGTCCGTGTCCTCTACGCCGGAGATCAGCAGCTGTCCCTCTTCCACCGAGGTCCCCGGCAGCACCATGTTCACACCCTCCGTGCTCTGGATCGTGAGAACCAGCCCCGCCCGGCGGGCCACCACGTTGGTGGGGGTGCGCTCGTCCACCATCTCCGGCTTTTTGACCCGCTCCCGCACCTGCACGGTGGCCCGGCATCCGGAGACATTGACCGTCAGCCAGCTCAGTTCCGGGATCTCCAGCAGCACCTGGTTGCGCAGGCCCTCCGGGTCCAGGGAAAAGGAAAACGTGCCGATCCCCACGCCGTTTTGCTCCAACGCCCGCAAAATCTCCTCATCGGGCACAGTCTCGTTGCCCTCTACCTGAAAATCCCAGATGAAAAAGGAGCCGTATACCATGGCGGCGGCACACAGTCCCAGTCCCGCCAGCAGCACATACCGCCGGCGGAACCGCAGCAGAAAATAGGGCGCCCCCTCCCGGCCCACCACCGTAACAGTACAGTCCATCTCCTGGACCGCCCGCCGCAGTGTCCGGCTGTCCCGGCGGCTCATGCGGCAGGTAAAGGCCTTATCAGAGTCCCAGGCCACATCCCAGAAGGAAAGGTTCCGGGCGCCGCACAGGTTCAGCACCCGCTCCGGGAACGGTGCCTCCACCCGCAGCCGCACCTGACCCTGTATCCGGTTGACAACTTCTTTGAGCATCGGCTACCTCACCCATTCCACGGCGTTGATCTGCCCGCCGATCCGCACTTCCTCCGCCGTCATCGCCACAAGAGACAACCGCTCTCCTCGGACCCGCAGGACTCCGGCGGCGGTATTGACATCGATCTGTGTGTCGCTGTATGCAAGGATGCCCAGATGACGCTCCAAATACAGCTGACGGCCGCCGATCATCTCCAGACGGGGAAGTCCGGCCACCACATCCGCCGGCAAATCGAACAGCTCTGCCACCGCCCCCAGCACACCGCCATCCGTTCCTTTTCGATTCCGCTCCATCGTCTTCTCACCTCTTTGCGACTGTATGCGGCGGCAGCCCGGAACTTGCCTGTCCCCGCCTCCCGGCATATGCGCCCGGAAAATGGCATAGGGTAAAGGGGTGATGTGAATGAAAGCACGGTGGCGGATGGCAGCATGCCTCCTTTTGTGCGGCGTGCTGGTGTGGTTTTTGGCGGACGCCGGGCAGGTCCGGCAGGATGTGTCTGCGGCGCTGGCCCTGTGCGCCCGATCGGTCATCCCGGCGCTGTTCCCGTTTTTGGCGGTTTCCACCCTGCTGCTGCGGCTGGGCTTTGGGGAACTGGCCGCCCCCTGGCTGGCGGGGCTGATGGAACCGCTGTTCCGGGTGGACGGCGCCGGCAGCTCTGCACTGCTGCTGGGGCTGGTGGGCGGCTACCCCATCGGTCCCCGGACCACAGCAGAGCTGTACCGCCAGGGCTCACTGCGAAAGGATGAGGCGGAGCGGCTGCTGACGTTTTCCAACAACTCCAATCCGGTATTCCTGATCAGCGTCCTGGGCATCGGCGTATTTGGCAGCGTTCGCGTGGGCATCTGGCTGTGGCTGATCCATGTGCTCTCCGCACTGCTGACGGGACTGTGCTTTCGCCGGTACCGGGCCAGTTCCTCTGCCCCGCAGGCTCCGACAAGGGGTTCCGCTTTTCACGCAGTCTCCTTCTCCGCCGCGTTGGTGGAGTCCGTACGGGCCGCCTGCTCCGGCATTTTATCCGTGTGTGCCTTTGTGCTGTTCTTCTACGTGCTGGCCCGGCCCCTCTCCGCCCTGCCCCCTCCTCTCGGGCCGGTGCTGGTGGGCGTCACAGAGCTGTTTTCTCTGACGCCGCTGCTGACAGCGGA
>FR890885.1:25131-44669 GCA_000436875.1 Oscillibacter sp. CAG:155
GCCGGCCGCCGGGGGGGGCGTCCTGCCCCCCCCCTCCCAGCCGCCAGCCGTTTTGGAGGGCAGCGGCCTCTCCCCCCGCTCCTGCGTATTGGGAAAAGCGGTGCAGGGCCTTTTCTCTCTGCTGCTGGCGCTGCTGCTCTCGTCCTATGTGCTGTCCTGACGACAAATCCCCCCTGCTGCCGCCAAAAAGCGACAACAGAGGGGATTTTTTGCCGTTTATAATCCGTTTTGGAATTGCATTGGTTTCCGCAGCGTCTTCGCTCAGCGCTTGCCCTTGTCGTAGGGCACACCCTCAGCCTTGGGAGCCCGGGACTTCTTGGAGGTGAACGCCAACACGATCAGCGTGATGAGATAGGGCAGCATCCGGTAGAAATGGGGGCTGACACCGATCTCTGCCAGAAGATACACGCCGTCGCCGTTGATGTCGATGCTGGAATAGGAGGCCGCCACGCATTTGAACAGGCCGAACAGCAGCGAAGCTCCGGCGATGTTCAGCGGTTTCCAGTTGCCGAAGATCATCACAGCCAGCGCCAGGAATCCGAAGCCCGCCACATCGCCGTTGGCGGTGCAGTTGGCGGTGGTCAGGGCATAGACAAAGCCGCCCATGCCCGCCAGGGCGCCGGAGATGGTGGTACCGGCGTAGCGCATCTTGTAGACATTGATGCCCAGGGAGTCCGCCGCCTGGGGATTTTCACCGCAGGAGCGCAGGCGCAGGCCGAACTTCGTCTTGTAGAGGATGATGGACAGGACGATAAAGAGCAGAATGCAGACGTATGTTGCGAGGTATACCTTGTGCAGGAAGGTGGTCCCGAAGAATCCCAATTCTGCGGAGCGGTCAAACCCCAGGGTGGTCTTCTTGATCATGAACCAGCTGGCGGCGTCACCCTCGGCCATCTGCAGGATGTTCTGGTTTGCCAGGATGCGGATGAGAAACAGCACCAGGGCGGGGGCCATCAGGTTCAGCGCTGTGCCGCCGATGGTCTGGTCTGCCTTCAGATTCACGGATGCGAAGCTCAGCAGCAGGGAAAACAATGCGCCCATCAGCGCTGCCACCAGCATGGCCAGCAGCTCAAAGCCCTGCAGCGTCACCCAGTCCCCCGCCTCCTTGGCGGCGGCGAAGGTCCCGGCCTCCTGCATATAGCGGACAAAATACACGCCCACAAACGCACCGAAGATCATAATGCCTTCCAGCGCCAGGTTGATGATGCCGCTGCGCTCGGCAAACACGCCGGCCAGTGCCACGATCATCAGAGGAATGGCATAGATCAGGGTCTGCTGTACCAGAAACGTCATGCCTCCTCGCCTCCTTTCTTATCCCCGCCGTCCGAGGGACCCGGTTCCGGATTCGGCTTTGTCTCCGCCGCAGCAGGAACCGCCCGGCGCTTTTTCCGGCCGCCGAGCAACATGCGGATCACCAGGGAGAAGGCGCTGAGGTAGACGATAGTGGCAATGATCACATCGGTGATATACTCGTTGTACGCCGTCAGATTCGTCAGCTGCAGGCCGGAAATGTCCAGAATGGACATAAAGCAGCCGGTGAAGATCACGGCGATGGGATTGTTCACCGCCAGCAGCGCCACAGGAATACCGTTGAAGCCGGTGGCGGGAAGAGACTGGTATGTGGACCAGAAAAACTCCGTGTTGCCGGAGAGATAGTAGAGGGCTGCCGCCGCGCCGGCAAGTCCGCCGGCAATGGCCATGGACAGCACAATATTCCGCCGGTCGGCAATGCCGGCGTACCGGGCCGCATGCCGGTTGGCACCACAGGCCTTGAGTTCATAGCCCAAAGTCGTCTTGGACATGAGCAGATGCACCAAAACAGCGATGATGACGGCGATCACGATGCCGCCGTTGACCTGGGAGCCGGGAAAGAGCTTGTCCAGTCCCAGTTTGAAGGTCTCCACACCGTTATAGGAGGTTTTGTAAACATAGCCGGTTTTGCCGAACTCGGCTGTATTGCAGAGCGAACTGCCGTCAAAGAACCAGGTCACCAGATTCGCTGCGATCCAGTTGGTCATGATGCAGGCCAGCACCTCATTGATGTTGAGATATGCTTTGAACAGGCCGGGAATGGTGCCCCACAGCGCGCCGGCCAGAATCCCGCCCAAAAAGGCCAGAATCCAGATCACCGCCGTGGGGACAGATTCCGAGGGGATCGTCAGTGCCACATACAGCGTGGCCGCCGTGCTCATCAGGTACTGTCCCGGCGCACCGATGTTGAAAAGGCCCGTCTTGAACGCCACCGCCACCGAGAGCCCCGTCAAGATCAGGGGCGTGGCCCGGAAGAGCATGCGTGGCCGGGAAGAGCATATTGCCGATGTTGGTGGGGTTAAACCCGAAGGTCAGTGCACCCGACGCACCACGCCCGGTGGAAAACAGCCCGCCAAACACCAGGCGGATGCCGTCCCATGCGCTGGAGATCCCCAGAGAGGGATTCCCTGCACCCACCAGCAGGATGATTACGCTGCCGACGATCAGTCCGATGGCAATGGAGATCAGCGAGGAGAGGACAGCCTTGGTGCCGTCCTTTGCATACAGGGTGGAAATCTTTTCTTTCATGCCGATTCTCCCTCCTTCGCCGTCCGCTTTGCACCGGCCATATAGAGGCCCAGCTCCTGCACCGTGGTGGTCTTGGGGTCCAGCTCGCCTACGATCTCGCCCTCATACATCACAAGAATCCGGTCGGCCAAGCTCATGACCTCATCCAATTCCAGGCTCACCAGCAGCACGGCCTTTCCCTTGTCCCGCTCGGCTACCAGCTGCTTGTGGATATACTCGATGGCGCCCACGTCCAGGCCTCGGGTAGGCTGCACCGCCACGATCAGCGGCAGCTCCCGGTCGATCTCCCGGGCGATGATGGCCTTTTGCTGGTTGCCGCCGGACATGCTGCGGGCGATGGTAATGGGGCCCTGTCCGCTGCGGACATCGTACTGGTCGATCAGCTTGCGGGCATAGGCGCGGACTGCGCCGTCCTTGATAAAGCCCAGGTGCTGGAACTGGGGCTCCCGGTAGCGCTGAAGCACCATATTCTGCTCCAGAGTGAAGTCCAGGATCAGTCCGTGCTTGTGCCGGTCCTCGGGAATGTGGCTGAGATAGCGGTTGCGCTGGCGGATGGAGGCGTGGGAGATATCCTGCCCGCAGAGCGTCACGGTGCCGCTCTTGGTCCTCTCCAATCCTGTGAGGCCATAGATCAGCTCTGTCTGGCCGTTTCCGTCAATACCGGCCACGCACACGATCTCCCCGGCACGGACGTCAAAGCTGACACCGTTCACGGCGTTGCGCCTGTGGCGGGAGCGGGAGGGCACCGTCAACCCCTCCACATGGAGCACCGACTCCTTGGGCTGAGCCGGGGTCTTGACCACCTCCAGCTGCACCGGGCGCCCCACCATCATGTTGGAAAGGGCCTGCTTATCCGTGTCCTTGGTCTCCACCGTACCGATATATTTCCCCTTGCGCAGGACGGTGACCCGGTCCGCCACGGCCATGATCTCATTGAGCTTGTGGGAGATGAAGAGAATGGACTTGCCCTCTTTGGCAAACTCCCGCATGGTCGCCATCAGCTCTTCGATCTCCTGGGGGGTCAGGACAGCGGTGGGTTCGTCGAAAATCAGAATCTCGTTGTCCCGGTAGAGCATCTTGAGGATCTCCACCCGCTGCTGCATGCCGACGGTGATGTCCTCCACCTTGGCATCCAAATCCACCTTCATCCCGTAACGTTCGGAGAGGTCCTGCACCTTTTTCCGGGCGGCCTTTCTCTGCAAAAAGCCCAGCTTTGTGGTCTCCGCGCCCAGAATGATATTGTCCAGCACAGTGAATACATCGATCAGCTGGAAATGCTGATGGACCATCCCGATCCCCAGCGCCGTCGCATCATTGGGGCTGTTGATCTTGACCTCTTTCCCGTTCTTCTTGATGATACCCGACTCCGGCTGGTATAAGCCGAACAGCACGCTCATGAGCGTGGATTTTCCTGCGCCGTTCTCGCCCAGCAGGGCGTGAATCTCACCTCTGCGCAGCTGCAGCGTGATGTCGTCGTTGGCGATGATTCCGGGAAACTCCTTGGTGATATGAAGCATCTCGATGACATTGTCAGCGCCCATGATTCTCAGCCCCATTTCCTTTATAAACTTTTTATAATTATATAATGTCGGGCCTCAAAACACAAGCGTTTGTCCTTTGCCGCCCGGCCCACGCAAAAAACGGAGGGGAGGCACCATAAGGTGCCTCCCCTCCGAGTTTCATAGATCCGAAAATGGCTCAGATGATGTTCAGGGTCAGGTTGGAATAGTCCTGCTGGAGATTGTCGTAGTTGGCATCGACCTGGTTCTCGCCGGTCTTGATGGACTCCAGCTCCGCCTGGTATTCCTCCACCGTGTAGGTCTCCAGTCTCCAGGAGCCCTCATCGGTGGGCAGGCCAACCGCGTCATCCGCAGCGCCCAGCGTGGTGGTCAGGCCGCCGATCTCATCCCAGGTGTTGTCGTAGACCTTGCCGATGGCATACTGAGCGGCCTCACCGATGCCCTTCATGGCAGAGGTGATCACGGTGTCGGAATCGCCGGACTGGTCGGTATCCACGCCCACAACATAGCCGTCGTTGGCGGAAGCCGCCGCGGCCACAGACTGGAACATGGAACCGCCGCAGGCGAAGATCACCTCGGTGCCGTTCTCATACCAGCCATTGCACATGGTCTGCAGCTCGGGGGATGCAGAGTAGTTGGAGCCATACTGCCAGCTGTAGTTCATCTCCACCTGCGTGCCCAGCTCAGCGGCAGCCGCATTGGCGCCCTGAACGAAGCCGTAGCCGTAACGGCAGCAAGCAGGGTTGGTGCCGCCGCCACCGCCGGTGAAGCCCAGCTTGGTGAAGCCGTCCTTCACGACAGCATAGCCGGCCAGATAGCCACACTGCTCTTCCTGGAAGGCAATGCCGGCCACGTTGGCCAGAGGGGTATCGCTGCCGTCAGCGTTGAGGGCATAACCGTCGATAAAGACGAACTTGGTATCGGGATAATCCGTGGCGGCCCGACGCAGAGCGGTCTCCTGCAGATAACCGGCGCACACAACCACCTTGGCGCCGGCCTCAGCGGCGGCAGCCATGGCGTCATAGCGGTCATTGTCGGTGGCCTCGCTGCCGTTGGCAGGCTGATAGTACTTATAGCTCAGGCCGTTGTTGTATGCGTACAGCTTCACGCCGTCCCAGGTACCTTCGTTGAAAGACTTGTCTTTGAGCTGACCAACGTCGGTCACGAACGCCACTTCATAGGTGCCGTCCTCGGAGGTCATATTGTCCTCAATGTCGTCGGCAGTCACCTCCTGGGTGGTCTGGTCCGCCGTGGTGTCATCCTGCGCACCGTCGGACTTGGTATCGCTGCTGCCGCAGGCTACCAGAGACAGGGACATGACCAATGCCAGAGCCAGTGCAAGAAACTTCTTCATTGGTATCATAACCTTTCCTCAAAATTCGACCCTCTCCCCCTCTTCCTTTAGGGGAAATTGTCAGCGACATTATAACAACTCATAACCTTGATTTCAACCAGATTTGAGAATTGTTTTCCTTTTCGTCACAATTTGAGGCAAAACACCGCTCCACATGCGGTCCGCAGGCAAAAAAAGGGGGGCTTTCGCCCCCCTGCCCGGCACAGCCGGGCGCGTATGTTGATTACGCCTTCTTTGCCATCTCCACCGCGGTCTCCAGCGCGATCTCCATCATCTGCGTGAAGGAGGTCTGGCGGTCGGCAGCAGGCAGTGCCTCACCGGTGACCATGCTGTCGGAAATCGTGCAGATGGTCAGGGCCCGCTTGCCGGCCTCAGCGGCGTTGTAGTAGAGGGCCGCGGTCTCCATCTCTGCCGCCAGGACGCCCATGGCGCCCCATTCCAGCGTGCGGCCGGACTTGTCGTAAAACACGTCGGAGCTGAGGAGGTTGCCCACCGGGGGCTCCACGCCCATGCGCCGAGCCACCGCCACAGCGGTCTCCAGCAGCTGGAAATCCGCGATGGGGGCGAAAAAGCCGGGCAGGTTGAACTGGTGGCCATAGTTGGAATCCGTGCAGACAGCCTGCGCCATCACCACGTCCCGCAGCTTCAGCTTGGGGGTCAGGGCACCGGCGCTGCCGATCCGGATGATGTTGTCCACATCGTAAAAATGGTACAGCTCATGAGAATAAATGCCGATGGAAGGCATTCCCATGCCGGAGGCCATCACGGATACCGGCGTTCCGTGGTAGGTTCCGGTATAGCCGTTGACACCCCGGACATTGTTGACCAGCTGGGCATTTTCCAGGAAAGTCTCGGCAATAAACTTCGCCCGCAGCGGATCGCCGGGCATCAGTACGGTTTTTGCGAAAGCGCCATTCTTTGCTTCATTGTGCGGTGTTCCCATGATTCAGTCCTCCATCATTTTTACAGCTTTTACAATACGGCTGGTGCCCAGTCGGGAGGCGCCCAGCGCGATAAAGTCCTCTGCGTCTTTCAAATCGGCGATGCCGCCCGCCGCCTTGATCTTCACCTGCGGACCGACATGCTTGGCAAAAAGCGCCACGTCCTCCCGAGTGGCACCGCCGGTGCCAAAGCCCGTAGAGGTCTTGATGTACTCTGCCCCGGAAGCGGTGACGATCTCGCACATCTTGATCTTTTCCGCATCGGTGAGATAGCAGCACTCGATAATGACCTTCAAAAGGCGGCCCTTGCAGGCCTCCTTCACGGCCCGGATCTCCGCCAGCAGTGCATCCCATTTCTGGTCCTTCACCCAGCCCAGATTGATGACCATGTCCACCTCAGACGCGCCGTTGTCCACAGCGTCGGCCGCCATAAAGCACTTGGCGGCGGTGGTGTCATACCCATTTGGGAACCCGATGACCGTGCAGATCGGCAGCTTGCCCGCCACATACTCCGCCGCCTGCTTGACATAGCTTGCAGGGATGCAGACGCTGGCGCAGCCGTATTTGATGCCGTCGTCGCACAGTGCGCGGATCTCCTCCCAGGTGGCCGTCTGGCTCAAAAGCGTGTGGTCACACCTTCCGAGGATCTCTTTCAGTTCCATCTTGGAAACCTCCTTCAAGTATTGGAATCGCCCGTCAGAGCGTCATAGGCCCATTTCCCGTATTTTTCCCGGCGCGTCACCCGTCCGCGGACCTCCAGATAATCCAGGTGCGCCAGCGCCTCTCCCACCGCAAAGAACTTCTGTGTCAGCGGGAAGTCCTCCCAGCTGCGGCAGCGGATGCTCCAAGCCATGTGACCGGCAATCTCGTAGGCCGTCATGCCCGGCTGCCGCCGGATCGTCTCCCAGGCGTTTTCGATGCGGCGGGCCAGGTGGGACCCCACGTACACCTTCCGCCGGCCGTAAGCGCTGTCTTTACCCCCGTGGGAGATCTCCGGTCTCACTCCGGTGGGCGGGAAGCAGCTCCGCCACCTCCAGCCCCTTTACCCGGTCCAGGCTTTGGAGATAATCCCCCAGAGAATCCGCCACGCCGTCCCATCGGCAGATATTGGGCGTGATATGGAAAAGCACATGGTCTCCGGAAAACAGGCGCCGTGCCTTTTCCTCATAAAGGCACAGATGCCCCGGGGTATGCCCCGGCGTCAAAATGCAGCGGAGGTGATGCTCCCCGTATACCAGCGTATCCCCATCCTCCAGAAAGGTATATCCGTCCCAGGGCGGCGGTGCCGCCACCTTGGCGGGATTGGTATCCCAGAGGCGTTCCATCTCCTCTTCGGAAAAACCGTCCCGCACATAGTCCGCAGACAGATGCCGCCACCGGGCGTCCTGATCCGGCGCCGTCAGCCGGGTGCCGTCGATCCGGCCGATATAGATCCGGCACCCCGGCCGGATCAGTTCCGGTGCAAGTCCAGTGTGGTCACTGTGCAGGTGGGTCAGAAAAATATCCATCCGATCCCGGTCTACACCGATCTCACAAAGCTGCCGCTCCATGGCCTCCCGGCAGGGCTCCTGCCGGAACCCCGTGTCGATCAAAAGGCTCCTCGCTCCCACCAGCAGGTAACTGTTGAGCGTTTTCAGCGGATTCCCCACCAGAGGGATCTCCAACCGCCAAAGGTCTTTTTGAATCTGCTCTGCCATGCCCGCTCCTTCATCCCACTGTTTTTTTCAGTATACCAGCTTTCCGCGCGCCTGTCCAGCAGCCCCTTGCCAAGAGCGCAGACGGGTGTTAAAATAGCATCACTTTTCGAATTTGGAGGCAAACCCAACATGAAAAAACGTCTGTTTGCACTGCTGTGCACACTGATTCTGCTGGTGGGTGCAATTCCCTCTGCCGGTGCGCTGGCAGGTGAAGCCAACCGCTCAGCGGACATTTTAAATACGCTGGGCCTGGTCAACGGAACCGCCGACGCAGGATACAATCTGACCGCGCCGGCCACCCGGGCCCAGGCGGCCGTGCTGCTGGTACGTCTGGCCGGAGCTGAGGACGCCGCCGCGGCGGACCCCTGGTTCGCCGGTTACCGGGATGTCCCCGCATGGTGCAAAGACGCGGTGGACTACGCCACTCATCAGGGCTGGCTCACCGGAGTCACGGCTCTGGACTTCCAGCCCAACAGCACCATTACCGCCAACGCCTGGTGCACCTGCCTGCTGCGGATGCTGGGCTATCGTGACAAGGACGGCGACTTCACCCCGTCTGACGCCGCACTGTTTGCACAGCGGATCGGCCTGATTTCCGTCGCTTACAGCGGACCGCTGACCCGTGGCGACCTGTTTGAGATGGCCCGGGATGCCCTGACCTTCTCTTACAAGGACGGCAGTGCCACCGTGATCGAACACCTGGTGGACAGCGGCTGCGTTTCCCGGTCCACCGCCAGCGCTCTGGGGTTGCTGGCCCCGGAGCTGACCGCCCGGCAGATGGCTGACCAGCACATGGCGGCGGTCTTCCGTCTGGATCTCTATGACAAGCAGGAAGAGATCGACGCCGGTACCCCCTCCGCCAATGCCAGCGGATTCTTCATCATGGCCGACGGCACGGCGGTCACCAATTACCATACCATCGACGGTGCGATCTACGCCACGGCCACACTTTCCACCGGTGAGGTGTATCCTGTGGAAAAAGTCCTCTACTACGATGCGAATATCGACATCGCCGTTTTGCAGATCTCTCCCACCTCCACCATCGGCAAAACCACGTCCGCCTTTGCCTATCTGGAACTGGCCGGAACCCATGACATCCGCGCCGGCGACACGGTATACGCACTGGGCAATCCTCTGGGCCTGGGCCTGGCAGTCAGCTCCGGCATCATCAGTGCCACGGCCCGGGATGTGGAGCGATATGCCCTGCCCTGCGTGATGAACACCGCGGACATCTCCGAGGGCAGCAGCGGCGGCGCTCTGCTGAACATCTACGGCCAGGTGATCGCCGTCACTTCCGGTGCGTACATCTATGGCAACAACATGTATCTGGCGGTTCCCGTAGACCCGGTCCTGACGGCGGATCTCTCCGGCGAGGGATTGACGCTCAAACAGGTAGCCGCAATCCAGAATTCCAAGGCAGCCGCCTCCGGCAAAGCACAGTAACACATCAAAAAGGACGTCCCGCATTTGTGGGACGTCCTTTTTTTGCATCAATGGCTCAAAATAAACTGCTCCAGCTCTTCCGCCGTGGAGACCACTGCCACCGCGCCGGCCTCCTTCAGCTCGCCGGGAGCCGCATAGCCGAAAAATTCCACGCCCACGCAGTCGATCCCGCAGGCTTTGGCACCCAGCACGTCGAACTTCCGGTCTCCCACCATCAGGATCTGGGACTTGTCACCGTCGTTCAGGCCCAGACGGCGCATGGTCTCCCGGATGACATCCGCCTTCTCCCAGTCACCCACCGGCGGGCTGCCCACGATAGTCCGCATAGAACCGCTGAATCCAAATTTCTCGCAGATAGGACGGCACATCTCCTCCGGTTTGGAAGAGGACAGCGCCAGTACATACCCCCGCTCCTGCAGCCGCCGGAGCAGCTCTGCCATCCCCGGAGCAGCAGCGTTTTCAAATTTGCCAATGGGGGCATACCGCTCGCGGAACAATTTCACGGCCCGAATGGCCTTCTCCTGGGAGTACCCGCAAAAGCTCATAAAGGAATCCTGCAGCGGCGGGCCGATAAACTTGATCAGCTCCGTCTCCGGCGGTACCGGGTCCCCCAGCTTTTCAAACGCGTACCGCAGGCAGTTGAGAATTCCCTCTTTGGAATCCGTCAGCGTCCCATCCAGATCGAAAAAAATATACTGATACATAAATTGCCTCTCCTTCATAATCGCGGAGAAATTTTATCATCTTCTCATTTGTTGCGCAAGAGTGACGTCTGTATTTTTTTCGTTCCGCTGTGTCTTGTCCCCACGCTTTGTTCCAGGGGCTCTTTTCCAAACACTATGCTGTCAGGAGATTGTGCCCCCCGCAAAAGGCGAATAGGCTTCAAGATATCAACCCAGGCAGGTTCAAACACGGAGGTACATTACTGGTGCAGTTTTGATGCGTTGCACATGGGAAAGTCAAAAAAGTGTGAAGAGAAGAAAAGTCGCACACTTCGGCGGCACAAACGCAAAAAAAGAGGGAACCGGTTTCCCGATTCCCTCTCGAAAAGTGCTTGTTTATCCGGTTATGGATTAGCCGAAGTAACGCTTCAGCAGGCCCTCGAAAGCCTTACCGTGACGGGCCTCGTCGCGAGCCATCTCGTGGACAGTGTCGTGGATGGCGTCCAGGTTGTACTGCTTCGCCAGCTTGGCCAGCTCGAACTTGCCCAGGGTAGCGCCGTTCTCAGCCTCAACCCGCATCTCCAGGTTCTTCTTGGTGGAGTCGGTCACCACATCGCCCAGCAGCTCAGCGAACTTGGCAGCATGCTCGGCCTCTTCCAGAGCGGCCCGACGCCAATACTCGCCGATCTCGGGATAGCCCTCACGATAAGCAACACGGGCCATGGCCAGGTACATGCCGACCTCGGTGCACTCACCGGTGAAGTTGGCGTTCAGGCCATCGATGATCTCCTTCTGGACCTCGGCGGGAACGTTATCGCCAAAGGACTTGCCCACACCCACAACGTGCTCGGCAGCCCAGCTCATCTCGCCCTTCTGCTCGGTGAACTTGGAGCCGGGAACACCGCACTGGGGGCACTTCTCAGGGGGATTCTCGCCCTCATAAACATAACCGCAAACAGAACAAACCCACTTTTTCATATTTGGTTCCTCCTCATTTTATAACTAATTTTTAATCGTAAACTCTTATCTCCCCTTGGGATGGTCTGAGTATAACAGAATATTCTAATATTGAACAGTTGCTTATGCAACTGTTCAAAAACTTTTCACAAACTTCATACTTTTGCTTCCCGCTCAAAGATCAGGTCTATGCAGCTGATACCGCCGTGGCTGGTAAATTGCATGGGAACGAAGCCCGCATAGCGCCAGTCCTGGGCGGCCCATTCGTCGATGATCTTCCTGTGCTCACTCCCTCCTGAGAAAAAACCGCCTCCGGTTTCCAGGGGCACATATTTGTATTCGTACATCCGGCATCCTCCTTTCAAAAAACGGCGGGACCGTGGGGTCCCGCCGTTTTGGCGCAATGTGTAATGAAACTTACTGCTCCTCCGCCAGGGCCTTTGCCTCAGCGATGGCCTTCTCCTGGGCTGCCGGCGGGCAGTCCTCGTAACGGACGAAGTGGAAGGTGAAGCTGCCACGGCTCTGGGTCATGGACCGCAGATCAATGGCGTAAGTGCCCATCTCAGCCATGGGGACCTCGGCAGAGATCACCTGGCTGCCGTCGTTGGTGGGGTCCATACCCATGACACGGCCCCGGCGCTTATTGAGATCGCCGATGACATCACCCATGTAGTTGTCGGGCACGGTGACCTTCAGTTCACCCACAGGCTCCAGCAAAACGGGATTGGCCTCCGGCAGCGCGGCCTTGTAGGCCAGCTGGGCGGCCGTCTTGAAGGCGATTTCGGAGGAGTCCACCGGATGGTAAGAGCCATCATACAGCACAGCCTTCAGGTTCACCACCGGATATCCCGCCAGAGGACCGTGGACGCAGGCCTCCCGCAGGCCCTTTTCCACCGCCGGGAAGAAGTTCTTGGGCACGGCGCCGCCGAACACCTCTTCTTCAAAGACCATCTCCTCCGAGTCGGGATTGGGCTCGAAGCGAATCCACACGTCGCCGAACTGGCCGCTGCCGCCGGTCTGCTTCTTGTGGCGGCCCTGCTTCTGCACGGTCTTGCGGATCTTCTCACGATAGGGAACACGGACGGGCTTGAGCTCCGCCTCCACGTTGAAGCGGCTCTTGAGCTTGGACACCAGCACATCCACCTGCATATCGCCAGCGCAGGAGAGCACCATCTGATGGGTCTCGGCGTTGTTGGTGACGGTAAAGGAGGGGTCCTCCTCATTCATCCGGCTCAGGCCCTGGGCGATCTTGTCCTCCTGGCCCCGGGTCTTGGGCACGATGGCCACAGAGTAGCAGGGCTCGGCGAAGGGGATATTCTTCAGGGCCACGACCTTACGGGCGTCGCACAGCGTATCACCGGTCTTGACCTTTTCCATCTTGGCAATGGCGCCGATGTCGCCGCAGCCCAGCTCCTTGACCTCGGTGGCCTTCTTGCCGCGCATCACATACAGACGGCCCAGCTTTTCCGTGGCGCCGGTGCGGGCATTGACCATGGACATGTCCGGCGTGATGGCACCGGAGAGCACCTTCACGAAGGAGTACTTGCCGTACTGGTCAGAGATGGTCTTGAAAACAAAGGCCGTGGGAACACCGCCGGGAGAGACTACGAACTCCTCGGTCTCGCCGTTGGGAAGGGTTGCCTTGTGATAGTTGCCCTCCATGGGGTTAGGCAGCAGATCCACGATGTTGTCCATGAGCATCAAAGAACCCATGCAGCTGACGGCGGAGCCGCACAGCACAGGGAACAGGCTCAGCTCCCGCACGCCCTGGCGCAGGCCCTGAATCATCTCAGCGTAGGTGAAATCCTCACCGGAGAAGAACTTGTCCATAAAGGCCTCGGAGGTCTCCGCCACGGACTCTTTCAGGGCGTCGTTGAACTCGGTAATGACGGATTCCTTGTCCTCAGGCACCTCGATCTCCACCCGCTTGAGATCCTGCATCTCGAAGGCGCGCTTGTTGAGCACGTCGATGATGCCGGTGACTTTCTTATTCTCATCCCAGATGGGCACCACGATGGGGGCGATCTTCTTGCCGAAGCGCTCCCGCAGGGCCTCGAAGGTGGCGTTGTAGTCGCTGTTGTCCTCGTCGGTCTTGGAGATGTACACAAAGCGGGGCATGTTTCGCTCTTCGCAGTACTTCCACGCCTTTTCCAGCCCCACGGAGATGCCGTCCTTGGCGGAGCAGACAATCACGGCGGCATCAGCGGCCCGCAGGGCCTCCATCACCTCACCGGAAAAGTCAAACGCGCCCGGCGTATCCAGCACATTGATGCGGCAGCCCTTGTACTCCAGGGGCGCCACAGCGGTGGAGATGGAGATCTGACGCTTCGTCTCCTCAGGATCATAATCACAGACGGTATTTCCATCGGCGCCGCGGCCCATCCGGTCAATAGCGCCGGTCATATACAGAAGACTCTCTGCCAGAGCGGTCTTACCGCTGCCACTGTGGCCCAGCAGACAGACGTTACGGATGTTTTGTACTGAATAGCTCATGTTGATCCACTCCTTATGATGTGCTGGTGTCCCGGCCATCCGGCCGAAAAAACCTGAAGCCCGGCATGCGCCGAATGCTTCAATGTATAAATTATACAACGATTACCTGGGCAATACAACAAATTTTTTGGCAACATGGCAATTTTGGGCAGGAGAGCGAAAATTGAGCACGAAATTTTGGCAACCCCCCAAAAAGGGACCTCCGGCAGCACCACCCGGCATCCGGTTTTTCCTTCCAAAAACCGTCCTCTGTTTAGGGAGCCGTCCTCCGCCATACAGACGCAAAAGGACCCCGCTCCCGGAGAACATGTGATTTCTCCGAAAGACGGGGTCCCTTTTTCAATGGGAACCGCAGGCCGGGAACAAACGTCAATACCGGCCCGTCCAGTCGCCCATCAGCAGTACCGGCGCGGTCCACAGCAGCAAAAACACCAGCAGTGCCAGCGGACTGATGAGGTCATACGCGCCGGAAAACACCAGGTAAAACGAGAGCAGCAGTCCTGCCGCGCTGCTGAAAAAGGACAACACCGAGGCACGGCGCACGGCCCGGCACAGTCTGCGGCTGCCCACCACCGTGGAGGCATAGGGCAAGAGGCCCTCCCTCAGCAGCAGAGCCCGGGGCATTCCCCGGTCCTGCTCTGCTTCACTCAGAGCCACCCGGGTCGTCAGATCCGGGTACTCCACCTTCACACCCTTGTGGAACTTGCGCTTCAAAAGAGCCGGAGTGATGTTGGGGTCCCGGGCAGCCAGGATGGGCGTGATGCGGCTGCGCTTCATCATCCGCAGGGCATAGTCCACATTTTCCGAGGCGTTGTATTTGACGGCAAAGGCCGCCGTCAGCTGGTGATCCACCGCCAGGAACAGCCCCGTTTTCAGGTGGATGTTCCCCGGCATCCGCACCTCCATCTTGCGCATGAAGGAGGCGGTTCCCAGCAGCACCGTCTCGCCGTGGATATTGACGGAATACCCACCCTCCTCGTAAAAGCTGAAGTCGTCTGCCTCCTCGTACCGGCCGCACTCACTGCGCAGCAGCCCGTCGAACAGCCGGTGCAGTCCGCTGCCGGCACAGCGGGCCAGCGTGGCCGCATAAGAAGCGGCCTTGGGCAATTCCTCTCCAAAGACCTTCACGCCGTTGAGCTGCATTGTCCCTGGCGGGAAGAGGTCTGCATCGGTGAGGATCATGGCACGGCGGCGGCTGATCCGCTCCGCGCCGGACCATCCCGCCACGGCACAGCCAGCCTTTTGCAGATGCCGCGCCAGCCGGGACCAGGGAATTCCCCAGCACAGCGGCAGCGCAAAGGTGGCGCCGGCGCTGAGGATGGCGGACCAGTTGAGCAGGAAATCCCCGCCCCGGCCCCGGCCCAGAGAGCTGAGGCCCGCAAACACCACGGAGGCCACCAGCACCACCGGCAGCAGCACGGACTGCCACACCCGCACCATATCCGGCCGCTGCGCGGTGGTGTAAAAGCCGGGAATGGTCCCTTTCTGCTTGCAGGCTCCCCGCTCCGTCTCCGTGACAAGATAGGGCGGATCGTCATCCAGAGAGACCGTCCGGAACATCTCCCAGTCTCCGCGGCTAGAGCGGCTGCCGCCCCACATGGCAAAAGTCAGCGCCCAGCAGCTGACGGCGGCATAGGGCGTCACGGCAGTGCGGGATGGCAGCAGCAGCGCCGCCACGCAGTCTCCCATTGCCGCCAGAGCCGCCAGGGAGGCCAGCAGTTCACAGGAGCACCGTTTCTCCGACAGCAGCACGCACCCACGGGCAAACACCCGGCGGCACAGCAGCGCCACTGCCGCCAGGCACAGCAGCAAAAAGATGCTCTGCAGCCGCAGATCGCCGGTCCAGAGCGGCAGCGTCCACCCATAGGCCTCCGCCGCCAGCGGCGCCGTGGCCACCAGGGAGATCAGTCCCGACGCCAAAACCGGGCTCCGCCAGCGGCGGTATTCCGCCCGGCACTCCGCTGCGGCCTCGTCAAAGGGTTCCTCCGGCCCGATGGTCTCCTCTTCCGGCTTATCCTCCGGCTCCGGCACGGTTTCCGGCCGCTGATAGAGCTCCTCCGTCTCCTCCAGCTTCTTTCGGGAAAACAGGCCTCTGCGCGGCCGCAGCAGCGGCCCCGCTGCCTGTTCTTCCATCACCTCGTCCACCGTATGGCTCACCACCTCCTCCATGGAGATGGGGTGGGGTGCCCGGGGCAGGTCCTCCCGGTCCACCGTAGGGGGCGGGGCGGACGTTTCCGGGGCGTTTTCGGCACAGCTTTCCCGTTTTTGCTCCGGCTCCTCCGCCGTATCCTGCTCCGAAGGGACCTGCGCGGGCTGGGAAGGTTCCCCAGCCGGTGCGGATTCTCCCAGCTCCTGAGCCACCTGCCGCTCCACATCCTCCAGGATCTTCCGTTCCCGGCCGCCGCCGTATTCGGCCAGGATCTCTTCCAGGGAGAAAGTCTCCTCCGCCGGCGGAACACCGGTACGGTCCTCATTCAGCGTGTCATATAAACTTTTCTCTTCCTTGGACGCCATCTGCCCCTGCCCTCGCGTATTGTTCTCTTTGTGTCTGTACTGTCTTTCAAACGCCGGTTGACCGCTGCCGCACCGCCTCGTAGAGCAGAATGGCCGCTGCCGCGGAGGCGTTGAGAGAGTTGAGCTTGCCCCGCATGGGGATGCTCACCAGAAAGTCGCAGTTTTCCGCCGCCAGACGGGTCATGCCGTCACCCTCACTGCCGATGACGATGGCCGCGGGCCCCTTGAGGTCCGCGTCATAAAGTCCTGTAGTGCCGTCCGCCGCCGTACCGAACACCCACACGCCCTGCTTTTTCAGGTCCTTGAGCAGTGCCGGGATATTGGGCACCCGTGCCACCGGCATATGGGCCACTGCCCCCGCGGAGGTCTTAGCCACCACGGCGGTAAGACCGGCGCTGCGGCGCTTGGGAATCACCACGCCGTGGGCCCCGGCGCACTCGGCGGTGCGGATGATGGCCCCCAGATTGTGGGGGTCGGAGATCTCGTCGCAGATTACCAGCAGGGGATTTTCCCCCTTGTCGGCTGCCGCCTGGAGGATGCTCTCCACACTGACGTACTCCCGCACGGCGGCCAGGGCGATGACGCCCTGATGGGCGTGGGTGCGGCTCATTCCGTCCAGCTTGCGCTTGTCTGCCTCCACCACCACGATGCCCGCCGCCCGGGCCTTGGAGGCGATGTGCCCCAGGGTTTTGTCCGTCTCCCCCTTCTGGAGATAGATCTTGTCGATGGTTTCACCGGCCCGCAGGGCCTCGATCACCGCGTTGCGTCCTTCGATGACGCCGTCCGCCTCAGCCGTCAGGCCTGCTTTTTTCTGCTCGTCCATATGCACTCCCGTAATTTTAAAAGTTTGTCGTATTCATGGGGTAGTATATCATAGATACCGGGCACAATAAAGTGGAATTCACAGAAATTTCATTAAAAATCACCCCCTCGTTCTTGTAGACACCCCACATCTGTGATATACTTGCAAAGAATCTGAATTCTCAGGCCCTCTGCGTTTTCGGGCCTTTTTCCCCGAAAGGAGTTCCAGAATGAGTCAAAACGGCAACAACAAAAACAAGCCCGGAAAGAACAGCAGCAACCTGCGCGGCATCATCTCCCTGGTGTGCTGGGCGCTGCTGCTGACCATCATCATCAGCTGGGCCAGCAATACCATGACCAGCGCCGGACACCAGGGTTCCTCCGTGGAACTGGGGTACAGCGACTTCGTGGAGATGCTGGACGAGGGGCAGGTGGAAAGCGTCACCTTCTCCAACACGGAAAACATTTTCTACATCGTCCCCAAGGATGGCTACGTCTACACCAATGAAGACGGCGTGGCCTATACCCGGACGAAGGACGGCTACACTTACACCGGTAAGGACGGCAAGTCCCACACCACGGACCTGACCCTCTTTACCGTGCAGCTGGAAAGCGACGACGCTGTGATCGCTCAGCTGAAAGAAGCCGGCGTCAAGTCCTATGACGAGCCCTACCAGGCCCCCGTCAGTCCCCTGCTGAGCATTCTGGTGAGCTACGTGCTGCCCTTTGTTCTCATCATGCTCACTTTCTCTCTGGTGATGCGCTGGATGGCCAAGAAGGGCGGCATGGGCGGTATGGGCGGCATCGGCGGCGTAGGCAAGGCCAACGCCAAGGTGTATATGGAAAAGTCCACCGGCGTCACCTTCCGGGATGTGGCCGGCCAGGACGAGGCCAAGGAGTCCCTGACCGAGATCATCGACTTCCTCCACAATCCCCAGAAATACACCGAGATCGGCGCCAAGCTCCCCAAGGGCGCACTGCTGGTAGGCCCTCCGGGCACCGGTAAGACGCTGCTGGCCAAGGCCGTGGCCGGGGAGGCCAACGTGCCGTTCTTCTCCATCTCCGGCTCCGACTTTGTGGAGATGTTTGTGGGCGTGGGCGCATCCCGTGTCCGTGACCTCTTCAAGGAGGCCAGCAAAGTGGCCCCCTGCATCGTCTTTATCGACGAGATCGACACCATCGGCAAATCCCGGGACAACCGCCTGGGCGGCAACGACGAACGGGAGCAGACCCTCAACCAGCTGCTGGCAGAGATGGATGGTTTCGACCCCACCAAGGGTATCATCCTGCTGGCCGCCACCAACCGGCCCGAGGTGCTCGACCAGGCGCTGCTGCGCCCCGGCCGGTTTGACCGGCGCATCACCATCGACCGGCCCAACCTGGCGGGCCGGATCGCCACGCTGGAGGTCCACACCCGCAACATTCGTCTGGCGGAGGATGTGAACCTCAAAAAGGTGGCTCTGGCCACCGCCGGATGCGTGGGCGCCGACCTTGCAAACCTGGTCAACGAGGCGGCTCTCCGAGCCGTGCGCAAAGGCCGCAAGCTGGTGACCCAGGAGGATCTGCTGGCCGCCTTCGAGCTGGTCATCGCCGGCACGGAGAAAAAGGGCAGCGTCCTCACCGAGTTTGAAAAGAAGCTGGTCGCCTACCACGAGGTGGGGCACGCCATGGTGGCTTACAAACAGAAAAACACTGAGCCGGTCCAGAAGATCACAATCGTCCCCCACACCCAGGGCTCTCTGGGCTATACCCTGCTGATGCCCGAAGAGGATAAGACGGAACTGCGCACCAAGGACGAGCTGATGGCCAAGATCACCGTCTCCATGGGCGGTCGGGCCGCCGAGGAAGTGGTGATGAACACCATGACCAACGGCGCCTCCCAGGACATTCAGGACGCCACCAACGTGGCCCGGAACATGGTGGCCATGTTCGGCATGAGCGACGAATTCGGTATGATGGCCCTGGCCTCCCGCCGCAACCAGTATCTGGACGGCGGTTACGGCATGGACTGCGCCCAGGACACCGCCGCCCGGATGGACCAGGCCGTGAAGGAACTGCTGGACAAGTGCTACAAAGCCGCTGTGGAAGTCATCCGGGAGAACCGGGACGACATGGACAAGGTGGTTGCCTACCTGCTGGAGAAGGAGACCATCACCGGTGCGGAGATGGTTGCCATCATCGAGGGCCGGGACCCCTCCACCGTGGAGGACGCCTATGCCTCTACCCGCACGCAGGACGACGGATTCCGCCCCTCCACCCCGGACGTCATCGAGCCGGCGGCCAAGAAAGTCCACATGATCTCCCAGAAGATCGAGGCCCCTGCTCAGCAGGAGGACGCCACGGCTGCGGAGGACCCTGCGTCCACCGCTTCGGACACTCCGGCCAAGGATGCGCCTGGTGCCCAGGACGGCAGCCCTGAAAACACCGCGCAGGACGGGGACTCCGCCCCGGAGTCGCAGCCCAAGGACCCGCAGTAAATCTCTCTGTTTTTATAAGAGACGCGCTTTCCGGCGCGTCTCTTTTTTTGCTCGGCAGCAGGGCGGGTGTACCGCATCCGGACGGACAGAGGGAACGCCCACCGGCAGGCCCCTGCTCCC
>FR890886.1:0-7100 GCA_000436875.1 Oscillibacter sp. CAG:155
CCCGCCAGCGGTCCGGGAATACCCGGTCCCGGTCATAGACGCACAGGGCCCAGTGCCCCTGATCGTCGGTGCAAAGCGCCGCCAGATAGTCCCCCCGCCGCTCCGTCTCCACGATCCGCAGCGCATCGTAGTCAAATTTCCACCGGTCTCCCTCGTTCTGCCCCAGGTAGGCCGCCGCCTGGGCCGTCAGTCCCGCCGTGTCCGCCTCTGATACCGAGGCATAATAATGGGCACCGCGGTAAAGTCCCGCAGCCAGCACCGCCAGAAGCCCCACCGCCGCCAAAGCGGCCAGCACCCCCATCCGGGCCCGCCGTATGCCTGCACGCATACTCTCCACGATCTGCCCGCCCGCCGCTTTGGGCAGTTCCTCTGCCGTCAGCCGCTGCCCGCTCAAAAGCTCACTGACGGAAAGCTCCAGCGCCTCCGCCAGCGGTTCCAGCATATCGATGCCCGGCATGCCCCGGCCCGTCTCCCACTTGCTGACGGCCTTGTCCGTCACGTGGAGCCGTGACGCCAGCTCCCCCTGGCTCAGGCCCCGGGCCTTACGGCATTGGGCAATCAGTTCCCCTGTCTTTTTGGTATCCATGGTATGCTCCTTGCTTGTTGGTTTTGCAGCTTGATTGTACCACACCTCTCCTGCTGCCGCACCCTACGGACCGTAGAATTGCCGCACTCCCAGCCGTTTCTTGATACAAATGGTATTTTTCCGTCAGAAAATACCATCTGTATCTCTTTTTTTGCCCGCTTCTTGCTTTTTCGGGGCAATCTCACTATAATGGGGGATATTCTTTGAATTTCAGGAAAGGACTTTGTAACGTTGAAGATTCGGGACCGTTTTTCCAAAATCCAGCTGCCCTGGTGGGGCTCGCTGGTGGCGGCGGTGCTGCTGGCCGGGTGCATCACACTGCTGGCCCTGTGGTGCCAGCCCAACGCCCTGCGGACCGTGCTGGCCCACTTCAAGGCCCAGCCTCTGCTGATCGTCCTCAACGCCATGCCCATCGGGCTGCTGGCGCTGGCCTTCACCTGCCTGCTGCGGAATGTGTTTTTCTCCGCCGCGCTGGTGAATCTGGCCGTATGTGTGCTCTCCATCGCCAACCGCATCAAGCTGGAGGTGCGGGATGAGCCGGTCTTTCCCCGGGACTTCGCCCTTTTGAAGGAAGTGGGCAGCGCTATGGGCACCTACGACATCCACTTCCCCTGGGGCGTCATTGCCGTGGTGGTGGCTGCCTCGGTGGTTCTGGCGGTGCTGGGTTTTTTCTGCAAGGGGCAGCCCTTCCCCATCGCCCGGCTCCGGGGATGGCTTGGCCGGGTGCTGGGCTGTGCGGCCAGTTTCGCCGTTTTGACGGGGCTGATCCTCACCGTCTACGCCTCCAACGACCTCTACAACTCCTTCTCCGTGTCCAACGCCTACTACATTCCCTCGGTGTTCAATGAGCTGGGCTTCCCCTACTGCTTCTGCCACCAGTTCACCACCTATCCCATTGATAAGCCGGAGGGCTTTGACAAGGCGGAGGCGGAGAGCTGGGAGACCGGTGACGAGACGGGTCTCGGAAAGGATGTCCACCTCATCATGGTGATGGACGAGGCCTTCTCCGACCTGACGGACGACGACGCCTTTGCCTACACAGCGGAAAACGACCCCCTCCCCAACCTCCACGCCCTGCAGAATGATCCCCACGCCATCTCCGGCCATGTGGTGGTGCCCGGCTTTGCCGGCGGCACCGCCAATACGGAGTTCGACGTGCTCACCGGCATGCAGACCAACGCCCTCTCCGCTGCCACCACATCCGCCTTCCGGGTGGTGAACCGGAACCTGGACAGCGTGCTGAGGGTCTTTGGTTCCGACGGCTACCACACCTCTTTCTTCCACCCGGGCGACGACTGGTTCTACAACCGGGAAAACGTGTACCGCTGGATGGGTGCGGAGGAGACAGTCTTTGTGGACCAGATGGAGGACCTGGACTACAAGGGCCGCTGGGTCACCGACGACTATATGGCCGGATTCATCGAGGATAAATTTGAAGAGGCGGTGGAAAACGGGGAGCTTCTTTGCAACTACACCACCACCATCCAAAACCACATGTCCTACACCGCCGACAAGTACGGCGCGGACTACGAGTATCCCGACGTTCCGCTGACTGTCTCCGTGTCGCCGGAGGTGGAGACGATGCTGAAGGTCTATGTGGAGGGTGCCCGGGATGCGGACGCCATGCTGGGCCGCCTGGTGGACTATTTCTCTGCCACGGACGAGCCGGTGGTGCTGGCTTTCTGGGGAGACCATCTGCCCTATCTGGGAGACAACCAGCTGGGTTATGCGGCGCTGAGTTCTGAGGTCTCTCTCCCCGAGGAGGAGCGGAGTGACCCCCTGTGCTCCTACGAAACGCCCTATGTGATCTGGGCCAATGACGCCGCGGCAGAAGTCCTGGACTGGGACACTGCGGCAGATGCCCTGGACCTGCCGGAAAACCACGAGCTCTCCGCCAGTTTCCTGGGGGCGGCACTGGTGGAGCTGACGGGCCGCACCGGAGAGAGCCCCTGGTTCGACTTCCTCAACCAGCTGCGGCGGGAACTGCCGGTGGTGCAGAAAAAGACCTATCTCACCATAGACGACACCTACACCAAGCTGATCTCCAGCGAGCAGGAACAGCTGATCGCCCAGTGGCGCAAATGGAGCTACTACAAACTGCGCTACAAGGACATCGGCTGAAAGACGCCAAAAAGAGGACCGCGTATTGCGGTCCTCTCTTTTTATTTTCTCTGTCCGCCAGCAGCCCAGGGGAAATTTTTACCGGGTTTCGTCGCTGCCGCAGCGGGCCGCCGCCTGGGGAGAAAGGGGGATGCTGCGGCTGCGCAGCAGCCGGGCAAACGTCCGGGCCAGCTGCGGGTCCAGCTGGGTCCCGGCGCCATTTTCGATCTCCTGCACTGCGTACTCCAGCGGCAATCCTTTCCGATAGGGCCGGTCGGTGGTCATGGCGTCAAAGACGTCCGCAATGGCCAAGCACCGGGCAGAAACCGGGATCTCCTCCCCGGCGATTCCCCGGGGGTAGCCCTTGCCGTCCCATCGCTCGTGATGGCCCAGCACCGCCGGGACCAGGTAATCCATCTCCGGCAGATGACGGATCATCTCGATGGAGCTGTTGACATGCTCCTTCATGATCTGATATTCCTCGTCGCTGAGCTTTCCGGTCTTTTTCAAAATCGTCTCCGGCACGGAGATCTTCCCAATGTCGTGAAGCAGTCCGGCGGCGTAGATGGTGCGCACCTGGTCGTCGTTGAGTCCCGCCGCCACCGCAAGATTGGCGGCATAGCGGGCCACGTTCTTGCTGTGGGCATAGGTATAGTGATCCTTGGCGTCGATGGCCGCCGTCAGGGCGGAGATCATGGACAGCGCCGTCCGGTACTCGCCGTCTCCCCGCTCGATCCGGTCCACAATGGCGTCCGTCCGCTCCGCCAGGTGCTGGGGCACGAGATCGGACGCTCCCCGGAAGACCACGATCTGGTCCTTGCCGCCCTGCTTTGCGTTGTAGGCGGCCAGGTCCGCGTTGTCCATCAGTTCCTTAGCGCTGGAGGCCGCATAGGGCGCCGAGCAGATGCCCACACTCACAGAGAGGGGCTTGAACCGGCGGCGGTCCTGTGCCAGATTGATCTCAGCTACCCGGTCCTCGATCTCCTTGGCCAGGGTACGCCCCCGTTGGGTATCCTGCAGCGGCAGCAGCACGGCAAACACCTTGCCGCTGGTGCGGAATACGGTGCCGCTCTCTCCCACCGCCCGGCTGATGACCTCACCGATGCGGCACAGCGCCGCGTCGCCCTCACCCACGCCGTAGAGCTGGTTATAGAGCTTGAAGTCATCCACATCGATGTACAAAAGCGTCAGGCACTCCCGGCCATACAGGCGGAACTGCTCATCCAGCTTTTCCACAAAGAAGCGGTAGTTGTACACGCCTGTCAGGGAGTCGATCCGCGCCTCCCGGAACATCTGCTCATACAGCGCCGCGTTCTTCATGGCGATGGAGGCAATGGAGCACACCGTCTCCAAAAAGCCGATCTCCGCGGCATTGAAGTCCCGTCCCCGCTCCTTGGCGGAGAGCAACACCAGTCCCACAATCTCGCGGCCGTCCCGCATGGCCGCCACGCAGTCGATGTTCAGCCGGCGGAAAAGCTCCTTTTCCGTCTCCCACAAGGAGAGATACCGGGGGCTGTTGCGGAACTCCCGCAAAATGAGATAGCTCTCCTGCTCCTTGAGATAGGCGATCTGGGGACTGTCCTTGGAAAAAGAGAAGGACAGCGTAGCCAGGGGGCTGGAACAGTATCTGGCCTGATAGACATCCCCCTCCAGCAGGCACACATAGATCTGCTCGGTGGGGATCTCACTGGAGATGACCTTGCTGAGCTTATCCATGATGTCCGTCGTGCTCAGGGACTGGGAAATCTCCCCCGTAAAACGCTTGATCAGCTTGTTCTGCTGTTCTTCCCGGGTAAAGACCGCGTCCAGCAGCCGGCGGATTAGGATGTAGGCCAGCACCAGCACCGCTGCAAAGGACACGGCCACTGCCATGATGGCCCAGTCCTGCCGCAATCCCAGTCGCTCCTCCACAAAGGCCCGCATGGGCTCGATGAGGTTGGCGGCAAAGGTGAGGCAGATCCCTGCCATCGCCACGCTCAGAAGGCTCCGGGAGGCCACCAGGGTCATCCGGAACATCCGTCGCTTGTACAGCGCCGCCATCAGCAGCAGTGCGAACACCAGGCCGGAGACCATGTCAAAGGGGAACACATTTCCGGGGATCCCCACCTGCAGCAGGTTTCCCGCCAGCATCACAAGGCCGCCGGTGACGATCACCTGGATACCCGGAGAATGGGTCCCCTGCTCCCGCATCACCTGCCACAGCAGCACCGCCGTCCCGGCGATGATGGCAACGAACATGATGCAGGGGATCACGATGTGCCAGTTGAGAGTGTAGGTAAAAACCGTGTCCCCGTTTTCCAGCACCACCGGCGTGGGCGGTGCCAGGAAGAACCCGCTGAGGGTCCCGGGGATGATGGCCAGGTTCCACAGCACGAACGCCGTGACCAGGAACCGGCCCTTCCGATGGGCAAAGGTGTGAACAAAAATATAAAACAGCAGCTCCATGATAAAGAGCGCCAGCAGTGAGACCTTGTACCAGAAGGAGAGGCCTGGCCAGATCTGCAGCCGCATGAGCACTGAGCCGCCCGCCCACAAAATGGCGTCCAGCAGCACGGCCAGAAATGCCCAAATCTCCGGTGTTTTCTTCACCGCCAGGATGGTGACGAACATCAGTGCAAAGCAGCTGAGGACCGCCACGTTGATATAGAGAAAGGGAATATTGCTCACGCCCGCACCCCGCCTTCTCCTTCGGCTTCCTGTGCCAGCAGGCCGATAATGTCCAGCATGCCCGGGTTGATCCGGGGCAGCCGGGTCCCCATCCGCTTTTCATAGGCGGCGATGGTCCCGTATTTCAAAATGGTGATCTCCAGAGGCTCCATGTTCAAGAGCTTCTTCAAATCCCCATAGTCGCTGTCAAAATACTTGAAGTACAGGCTCAGATGCTCCGTCAGCACGGACTTTGCCGCCACTTCGCTGCCCTGGGCATCCGGCGGGATCTCCAGATACATGTGGAGGAAGGGGTCCTCCTTCTGGTTGAACTCCTTTTTGAGCACCCAGTCCCCCAGCTCCAGCCGGCTCAGGCGGATGACCTCCTGCATGGAGGAGACGGTGATCCGGGTAAAGCCGGCAATGTCGATCACATTGGGCACCCGGTCCACGAAGGTCAGCCGGGGCAGCTGTCCGGCACCGGCGGAAACGCAGTGATACATGTCTCCGATGCGGTAGCGCATGAAGGCGCCGCCATGGAGCACGGAGATCACCAGCTCATAGGTCTCTCCCGCCTGGATCTCGTCCATCAAGCAGGTACGGGGCTGATAATCCGGCTCCTCCAGATTCCGGCGCATCTCCTGCTCCGGAATGAACTCGTAAAAGCAGGCATCCGGGAAAAACACCATGCCCCGGTGCTCCCAGTTCTCCGCGCCGATGCAGGTGGACTCCGTACCGGCGGCCAGCTCCACCGGCGCGATGCCCCAGGCCCGGGTCAGCCGGTCCCGGTAGCACTTGGCGTCGGTCCCGGCGAAGAAGAACGCCTTGAGCCGGAACACGTCCCCCGGTACGATGGGCCGGCCATCCCGCCGGCTGACATACTTGGCCCGGAGATAGCGCACCGCGTTGCCCGGAGACACCCGCAGTCCGTGGTGTCCACCGCTGCCGCCGCTGCTCCTGCCGAAGTTCTCCGTGATGTAGTTTGCCACGGAGCCGATGCCGAAAAAGAAATCCACCCCGCCGGCCATGGCCATGGCAAAGCCCTTTTTGATCCGCTGGCTGAAACTCAGATCGGAGTTGGTGTTGGAGTCCGGCAGCCAAGTAAAGGAGATGTCCTCGTCAAAGAGGGAGGGCATCAGTCCTGTGGCATAGGGCAGCGGTGCGCCGCCGTAGAGAATCCGGTCTCCCCGCTTGAGATCGAAATCGCCCTTTTTCCGGGCGCTGGCCATCATCATGGTGGAGAGGAGGTTGTGCCGATAGGTATCCAGCATGCTGCGGGTATACGGCGCCAACTTGATGGGCCGCAGTCCGCCCTCCCAGGTGGTCTGAATCCAGACGGCGGGCTCCCCGCAGAGCATCTCCGTCCGCTTGGCCAGCAGTACGTCCGCATAGTCGGCATAGGTGGTCAGCGGCAGCATCTGCCGCAGCTCGTCCAGATTCCGGGGATGGCTGCCCCGCAGGAGCTGACGGCCCAGTCCGCTGGCGCACCAAAGCGCCAGCTGCTCTTCCATCAGCCGGCGCTGGGTGTACATATATTCCGCAAGGCTCATGTCCAAAAAGCCGCAGTACTCCTGCCACAGCTGCTCACGGCTGCAGCGCTTGAGCTTATCCTCAAACCGCACGGTCCCTCACCTCTCTACCTCTCTTTTCCAGCGCGTCCCCAGGCGCGGACGCTCTGCCGGTTGGGCAGCAGAAACGGGGTGGTACGCCGGTAATCGTCATACCCCTTCAGTTTCGCCGGAAACACACACCGATCCTCAAAGATCAC
>FR890886.1:7198-12915 GCA_000436875.1 Oscillibacter sp. CAG:155
ACAGCCCCGCGAACCACAGCACCCCGGGATGGCGGCACAGGGCGTACACTCCGGTGGTGCAGGCACCCCGCTCCTCCCCCGGCCGGGCGTAAGACGCCTCCACCGGCAGCGCGAAAAAAAGCGTATAGACCAGAAGTCCAAAAAAGAACACCGCCAGCAGCGCCGCCGCGCCCCGGAACCACCCGTGAAGCGGGGGCGTCCCCCGCCAAATCTCCCAGACCGTCCCCGCTGCCAGCAGCAAGGCGCCCAGGGGAAAACAGGCACGCAGGCTCCGGCGGCTCCACCGCCAGTCGTTGTAATCACTGAGAAAGAAAAGTAAAAAGGCACCCACGCCCGCTGCAAACCCCATGGCCGCCCTTCAACCATCCTTTCCTCTGGGAATGCACACAATCGACAAAAAAGTTGCATTTTCCCATATCTTCTCCATTTTTCTCCATTATACATGCTTCGTTAGGTAACTTCAACAAAATTCAGCTCAACATTTCCAACAAATTGCAGCACGTCGATTCTCCACAACATATGGGTCCGCCGCCAGCATTCCCGGCCATCCGTTGATGAAATATCTAATATCGTTCAAATGAGAATATAATTTGAATTTTGTAACCTCTAGAATTGGTGATTATGACGATAAAAATCATCAGCGCCGCACACTGTGCGGCGCTGGTGATTCAATTCAATGCCTTCTGTTCTTTGTGAAAATGACGGTAGACTGCCTCCGCTGCGGTACGGGGAACCACGGCGGCCAGTGTCTCCACGTCTGCCTCCCGGATGGCCCGCATGGAGCCAAAGTGCCGGCGCAGCGCCTCCCTCCGTTTGGGACCCACACCGGGGATATCCTCCAGCTCAGAGCGCAGGGCGCTTTTCTGATGGCTCTCATGGTGGTAGGTGATGGCGAAACGGTGGGTCTCCTCCTGGATCTGCCCGATGAGGGAGAACACCGCCTGGTTGGTCACAATGCCGATCTCCCGGCCCTCCGGCGTCACCAGCGCTCTCGTCCGGTGGCGGTCATCCTTCACCATGCCGAAGATGGGTACCTGCACACCGAACTCCTCCGCCACCGCCTGAGCGGCGGCGGCGTGGGTGGTACCGCCGTCGATGAGAAACACATCCGGCAGCGGCAGAAATTTTTCGTCTCCGTCGGCGGCCCGCTGGAGCCGGCGGCGCAGCACCTCCTGCATGGAGGCATAGTCATCCGGATGCCCTTCCAGCCCCTTGATGCGGAACCGGCGGTAGGCGCTTTTCAGAGGCCGGGTGCCGCTGTACACCACCATGGAGGCTACAATATCGCTCTTTCCGGTGTTGGAAATATCGAAGGACTCCATTCGCCCCGGCGGCGCGGGCAGGTCCAGCATCTTCCCCAGCAGCGTCAGGGTGTGGGCCACCCGCTCCTCCGCAGTGGTGGCCCGCTCTGCCTCCTCCTGGGCGTTGCGCTGTGCCATGGACCGCAGCTCCGCCTTCTCACCCCGCTGGGGCACGTGGACCCAGACCTTGTGGCCTGCCCGCTTGGTCAGCGCTTCCGAGAGTTCCTCGCACTCCCCGGTGTCCAGCGGCAGCAGGATCTCATGGGGCAAAATGGCCCGGGGCAGGTAATACTGGGCCGTCAGGGCAGAGAGCATCTCCGTCTCCGTCTCCTCCATGGGGGCGGTGAAGAGCTCCGTCTCCCGGCCGGTGAGGTTCCCGTCCTCCATGTGTAAAATGGCGTAGCAGCTCTTTCCCGCGCCCTGGTAAAGTCCCCAGATGTCCGTGTCGGCGCACAGTCCGGCGATCACCGTCTGTTTTTTCCCCAGTGCGCCGATGGCGTTGATCCGGTCCCGCAGGGCCGCTGCCTGCTCAAACCGCAACGCCTCCGCTTCCGCCTCCATCTCGGCGGTCATCTCCCGCAGCAGCTGCTTTGATTTTCCCTCCAGCAGCGCCACCGCCTGCTCGATGCGGCGGCGGGATTCCTCCTCCGTCATCTCCGGGCGGCAGAAACCGTCGCACCGGCCCATATGGAAATTCAGGCAGGGCCGCTCTGCGCCGATGTCCCGGGGAAAACGCCGGTTGCAGGTGGGCAGCCGCAGCGCCGCGCACACCGCGTCCAGAGCCTGGCGGGTCTCAAACCGACCGCCGAAAGGACCGAAATACCGGGCACCGTCGTCCGAGAGCCGGTTGACCAGAGAAAAGCGGGGATACCGCTCCCGGGACAGCCGCACGAAGGGATAGCCCTTGTCATCCTTCAGCAGGATGTTGTAGCGGGGCATATGGCGCTTGATGAGGGAGTTTTCCAGCACCAGCGCCTCAAACTCGCTGGAGACGAAAATGGTGTCGAAGTGGTCCACCTGGGACACCATCTGCCGGGTCTTGGCCGTATGGGCGGCACTGTCCTGAAAATACTGGCTGACCCGGTTTTTCAGCTTTTTGGCCTTGCCTACGTAAATGACCTTCCCGGTCTTGTCCATCATCAGATAGACACCGGGGGCCAGGGGCAGATCATTGGCTTTTTCCTTCAGTTCCGCCTTGGTCACGCTCCGTCCTCCCTTCCGCAAAACAGAAAAACACGCCCCCGCACAGGCAGGAGCGTGTCAACCGAAACCGGTTTATTCGCCGAAGTTGTCCTTCACCAGCTCCACCAGAGCGCTGACAGCTTCCTTTTCGTCCGCACCGTCGGCGATCAGGGTGATGGTGGTCCCCTTCACGATGCCCAGGGACAAAACGCCCAGCAGGCTCTTGGCGTTGACGCGGCGGTCTTCCTTTTCGACCCAGATGCCGCTCTTGAACTCGTTGGCCTTCTGGATGAAGAAAGTGGCAGGTCTGGCGTGCAGGCCCACTTCGTTGTTAACGGTAATCTCCTGTGTATACATGATACAGCTCTCCTTTTCTATACCAAGTCATTTCAGCAGCTTCCAAACATCATACAACATTCCTCTATTATCATACCTGCTTTTTTGCATGCCGTCAACGGCGTTTTTCACAAACATTTCACAAAACTGTCCGAAAGCCACCCGGCCCTTTGGTAGTTTACGCCACTTTTCCCAGGGTTTATACCGGGATTTTCGCCATTTTGAGGGGTCTTGTCCACCGCTGCGGGACTTTTTCCGCCATTTCGTCCAAAATCGTCGGAAATCGCTGCGGTTCCCCCATTCGCCGCCGCTCCCCAGTCCCTCTTCACGCAGCACAGGGGCGCCCCCTGCAGAGCGCCCCTGTGCCGTTTTTGGAATTTGTTTAATAGTTCTCCGCCTTGATCTGGAAATAGGCCTGGGGATGCTTGCACACCGGACACACGGCAGGTGCGCTCTCCGCGATTTCCACATGGCCGCAGTTGCGGCAGAACCACATGACTTTCTCGCCCTTCTTGAAGACCTGGCCCTTTTTCAGGTTATCCAGCAGTTTCAAATACCGCTCCTCATGGGTCTTTTCGATCTTGGCCACGCCCTCGAACTGGGCCGCCAGAGCCAAAAAGCCCTCTTCCTCGGCGGTACGGGCCATCTCGGCGTACATCTGGGTCCACTCCTCGTTCTCACCGGCAGCAGCCGCCACCAGGTTCTCCTCCGTGGAGCCGATGCCGCTGAGGGCCTTGAACCACAGCTTTGCGTGCTCCTTTTCATTGAGAGCCGTCTCCTGGAAGATGGCTGCGATCTGCTCGTAGCCGTCCTTTTTGGCCTGACTTGCGAAATAGTCGTACTTGTTCCGGGCCTGGGATTCCCCGGCAAATGCCTTCCACAGATTGGCCTCCGTCTTGCTTCCCTTCAGTTCCATGTTGGTTCCCCTTTCATAATGATTGATCTGTCTCCTGGATGTTCTCCTTGTCCGCGCAAGCGGAACAGATTCCTGTAAAAAGCAGTGCATGCCCCAGAACACGGACTCCCTGCCGGGCCGCCAGATCATCCAGCGCCCGGTCATAGGGAATCGCCTCCAGGTCAAACACCCCGCCGCAGCGAAGGCAGCGCAGATGGGTGTGGGGCGCTGTGCAGCCGTCAAAGCGGACCACCGGCCCCTGGATCTCCGTCAGCCGCCCTTCTCCGGCCATTTGGCGGAGATTGCGATATACCGTTCCCAGGCTCAGACGGGGCAGCTCCGGTTTGAGCTGCTGATACACCATTTCCGCCGTGGGATGCTCTCCGCTGTCCCGGACCACCTGGTAGATCCGCTCCCGCTGGCGGGAAAACCGCTGTTCCGGCATCTCTGTCTCTCCGTTCTTATCAATAATGATTCTTATTATTTTATAACACAGCTCTTTGCAAAAAGCAAGCCCATTTGCAAAATCTGCTTTCCCGGCCGGAATTTCCCACCCATAGGGCCCAAATTTTCGGACACAATAGGTCTCGGGTATCGCACACCTTGCCTGCACGCGCAAAAAAGGAGGACCCCGTTGTGAAAAAGAGCCTTGCGCTTCTTCTGGCCTCCGCTTTTCTGGTATTCGCGCTGACTGCCTGCGGCGGAGACAAGAAGGAGAACGGTAGCACCGCCTCCGACACGCCCACTACGGAGGATACGCTCGACGATCCGGATTCATCCGTGACCGACGAGATCCTGGACGGCTCGGATACGGCGGAAGACCATCGGGACACCACGGAGGACGGCCTGTTCGGCACTGACAATCAAACGCCCAATGACGGCACCACCGCCCCCGTTCCCGGTGATGACACCACCACAGACAACCACACTTCTGACCAGAAAGACACCGTGTCCGGTACGGACCCCGACACTGGGAGCAAAAGCGCCCGGTTTGGCGCCAGCTACAGCCAGATGCTGGAAAACGCCCGGGTCCACGACACCGACGGAGACCTGACGGACTATGAAAACGCCGTCACGCCCGGCGCTGCGGCGGCTCGCTGAATGCACCGCTGTGCAAACGGCGGTCTGAGGGGATTTTATTCCTTCAGGCCGCCGTTGTCCGCTGCTTGGGGCGGTGTGGTACTGCGATTTTTGGGGGGAATCTTGCGTTTTTCCCGAAACCTGCTACAATATCATGTGATTGCGCACGAAGGAGGAACCAACATGGAAGAGACCCCGGAGAAAACCCGCTCCCATCCCCTGAAAACCGCGAAGACGCTCCTGCTGGGTGCCGTGCTCTGCATCGTGGTGGCATGTGTCTGCTTTGTGGGCGGACGGCTCTCCGCCGGAAGCGGCAGCGAGACGCCCCGGCTGGACGCAGTGGTGCTGGAAAGCCAGGTCCGCGACATCAGCGAGCTGGCCAGCGTCACCTATACATATACCAACATGGCACAGTTTGAAAGCAGCAACGACTTTTACGGCGTGAAGATTCCCTTCACCACCAAGTCCTTCATCCTCACCTACGACGGCACCATCAAGGCCGGGGTGGATCTGTCCCAAGCCACGGTGGACGTCTCGGGAAACACGGTCCGCATCACGCTGCCCCAGGCTGCCATTCTCTCCCACGAGATCGACGAGGGCAGCGTGGAGGTATTTGATGAAAAGACCTCCATCTTCAATCCCTTCACCGTGGAGGACTTCTCCTCATTCCAGGCCGACCAGAAAGCGGCCATGGAGGAAAAGGCGCTGGACAAGGGACTTCTCACCGAGGCCCAGGCCAAGGCGGAGGCGAGCGTTCGCCAGCTGCTCACGTCCACCCTGCCGGAGGGCACAGAGCTGGACGTGACCTCCGCATCCTAATCGCCGCCGGGCCCCAGGATTCCCATGGCTTTCTGACGGGGGAGGCATCGGCTCATTCCCGCAATTTAATATGAAAAAGAGTCGGCGGACGCAATGCGTCCGCC
>FR890887.1 GCA_000436875.1 Oscillibacter sp. CAG:155
CGGATGGAAATACAAAAAAAGAGCCCGGGGGAACGAATTCCCTCGGGCCCTTTCGGGTCAGGTTATGCGGGACAATGTGTCCGTTTTGCGTGGGACGAAGACACAGTCCTTTGAGGCAATTCATTCGGATAACCGTATTCTAACACTAGAACTGCCTCCTGGCAATACCTATTCATTTTATATTTGGTCAAAATCAGTCAACGGAGATAGCACGGACGTAATTCGCTCGACTTCTTCTCTTGTCGTTGCGGTAAATAACATCTGTCCAATTTCAAGAGGACCATTTGCATTAAAGTTATATCTTCCAAAAAGCACCTTATATATTTTATCAATTCTCTCCTCTATAGACTCCGTTTCCTTTCCTGCTTGGCTAATTATACCCCCGCCGGTGGCATAGCTTTCCCCCCAAGACAGGAGTAGTCTGGTGTCCAATATTACACTGGTGTTCATTAAAATTTCTTTCAAGGGGCCAGCATCGTCCCCAGAAAGGAAATCATTAAACTTCTTGATATTATGCATCTGGAGTCCTAACATAATGGGAACAAAATAAGTAGCGGAAAACAACACTGCGTTACGCCCGGGAGAGCCCGGCTGTATTTTTTGAGCGACATGCTCCACTATTTTGAGGAGTCGGATATAACGCTCCATTTCCCGCAGAGAAAACTGGTAATACTTGATGACCTCCATGCCAACGGTGCTTACCAGGTCATTTACCCACATATTCAGGCGATTCTTCAAGAAATCTTCATAATTAACATGAGGAAGCGTAAGCCGTATATCAAAGAATTTATCCAAGTATCTTGTCGAGTTGAATTCCGAGCCGTAATAACTTTTCACCGTCCATTGTAACTGCGAAAGGCTTACGGAAAAGACAAAGGTAACTCGTTCATCGTCAAAATAATGCTTAATCCGCTCCAGAAAACGAATCGCGTAGTCTGGCTTGCATCGGTCAAGTTCATCAATAAAGAATACAAGGCGGTTTCCTTGTTCTTCTATCAGATAATTGATAAAGTCCCGGACTAGGCTTTCTAAATCAACTCCTTTCTGCATGTTCTCTAATTCGTTGCTTTCCTGTAAAGCTTTCAGAGCATCAGATACACCTTTTCCGGTCAGCAGGTCCGCAATGCTTGATGCCGCCTGGCAGAGACCTCTTTCTCGTTCTGGCGAATAGTCACTCTGGCCGCTCCGAATAGCTTCATAAATCAAAGACAGCAGCGGGTCTTCGTGGTTGTCATTGGCCCAGGCATCATAGTAAACAGTCGTATAGCAGTCCGGGCAAGTAAACTGATTTGGAATGAGCCCCTTTACTTTTAGCCGCATTATCTCAGGCAGATTCGACTGGGGATTCTCCGCGTCTAAAATCAGTTTTACCTGTTTGACAAAGAACGTCTTCCCGGAACCCCATTCTCCATTAAGCGCAATGGAATAGCAGCTATTCTCCATATGGGAAAGCAACTCAACAAAGCGAAAAACATCATCAGAACGACCAATGGGGTTTGCCTTCAACATCTCATAGGCGTTTTCATCAGTTGGAGCCAAGCTATAATTCTTCATAGGGTACCTATCTCTCTTTCTCTCATGTTAACCTACGTATGCGGAATTGTTATCTTATAATTTTCAAAAGCCTGAGAACTTCTCGAAATTCTTGAACACAAGACCTGTCCCATTTTGGAAGCCCTGGGCTCTGCTCACACATTTTTCCATTGCCGTACACATCCTCAGAATAGCAAATCAGAAGCCGAGGAATATCCATGGCGTCCGGGAAGTAAACGCTCGTGGCTCCCATTTCCCGTAGAATTGTAATCTGATATTTCCAGTGTTCTTTTGCATAGGCAACAAACTTGTTAGGTAAGGCTTCCTCTGCAAATGCAAGAATAAATTCATCGTGGGTATGTTTCTGAAAGAAAATAGGTATCCTGTTGCTTCTTGGCGCCATATGAGAAAAGACCACCATCAAGAGTTCAAAGCACAAATATGAGTAGTCCTTCTTTTTGTCCTTGAAAACAAGCCTGTGTATGGTTTCTATTTTTTTAATGAGATGCTCCTGTGTTCTCATATCCATTTTGCTGAAAAGTGCGCTTACATAATCGGATATCTCCGGCCACGGTTCCAGCAGATTCGGGTCAAAAAGGGAAACATATTCATGATATTTTTCGAAGAAACCAGAATTTACTGAACCAATATCTATGGGTATTTCAAAGTCAATAAACTTTCTCAAATATTCGCTGCTGTCGGTTTCTTCTCCAAAAATACATTTAACAGTTCTCTCCAATTGCCCGCCATCCAGAGTCAAAATCACAATCGTATTGTCTAGTCCGGCAAACAAATGATGTAGTCGTTCCAATATTTTTATGGCATAATTAGGCAAACACCGGTCTAATTCATCCACCACAATCACAACTGTAGCCTGACTAGATATTTCAGACATTTGTTTTCTAGCTTCATCTATTGTTTTCTTAAAAGCATAATACTTATCGTATTGCTGCTGTTCTTCTTGTTTTTTCTGCCATTCATCCGCTTCTTCTTTTACTGTATCGGAAACTTCTTTCACGTCTATTCCGGTTTTGTTTCTTACAATGGAATAAGCAAGCTTTTTCATGACACCCAATGAAATCTCCAGAGCTTGCCCCATTCTCCCCCTCATTTCCGGGCTTAGAAGGTGTCTTTGCTCGTCTAAACTATCCTGCATTGCTGCCACAATAGCAACTAAAGGCTCTTCGTAGTAATTATACTGCCAGCAGTTATAATGAAAGGTGACAAATTTTCCCGTGCCTTCGTAATCCTGTAACTGCTGCTCTAATTTTTTTATAATATAGGTTTTCCCTGCTCCCCACTTCCCGTTCAATGCAAAGGTGCAGGAACTCCGTACTTCAGACAAAGTGTTCAACAAATCCAAAACCTGCGCAATAAGCTCTTCCCTACCCAGGATATCGACGGGCAATGCTTCTTTTCTACGCTCATTGTCTTCATGTCTAACTATGAAAGCCTGCTCCTCATTCACAAGAACCACCTGCACTTTCCTGTATTTTCCCATAAAATCAAATTTACTCCAGCTTCGCCCAAGAACAAATTCTTCTGGATATCTTCATTTTATCAAATTATACCATATAGGCGTTCTTGTCTATGGTTGTATTCAAAACTGTACCGGGGGAGAACAAGGGGGTTCTGTATCTCTAAGCAGTATATCGTTGTCCTCCTTCAGCAGGTACCACAGGCTGTAATCAGTGGTTTTCTATTTCAAATCAAACGACGTATGTAAAAAACTACCCTGTGTGTTTTTAATTTGAAAGAATGAGCAGGGAAAGGTATCTGCCCATCCCTGCTCAGCTAGCTAGATTTATTTATTTGTGTTTTTTCCCAGGAGTCTGAGACAGAGCGCTGCCTGCTGCCGCTTTTGCGGAAGGACTATATCTCCCATCGCGCAAAATTTTAGAAGCGACTTTAGCAACTTTAGCACTTGTCTGCTTCGTATTTTTTCCCACCGATATCTCACCTCCTTCTTTTCAAATCTTTTCAGAGTTCACCGAGGGTAAATCGTTTTGACTCTCGTCTTGGTGGTCTTCCCGTTGCTGACAGTCGTCCGAATCTGAATTCCAGAACCAACCCGGCGGACGCTGCTCGTAGTACGGATTCGAATTGTCTTCGTAGCCATAATTGAATCTCCTTTCTTTTGTGTTACAGGGCATATTTTCCAGCCCTGCTATAATCAGCGGAGATGTAGCAAGAGACAGCTTCCTTCCGCGACTATACCTCTAATGGTTTCATTATTTTTTAGTGAAACCATGTCCAAGAATTATGGCTTGAAAAGCCATGATTCCAACATATAGTGGTTTCACATTATTTTAGTGAAACCCTTTTGATAAAAAAGTCCTTCTCGGACCTTTTTATCCCTCCGGAATGTAGTAAACAAACTGGCGTCCAGTCTCATCGATGGATTCAGAACGGCAAACCAATCGCAAATCATACAATTTTTTCAAACGGTTTGCTGCATTATTACCGCCCTCAATTTCCAAAGTATCTGCCAAAATCCTTGCAGTAACACCACAGGCTGTCTTCTGGATAACTTCGAAAGCTTGCTCCAAACTTTTTTCTATGTGTCCTAGAATCTTATAGGAGCCTTCTGAAAAGAGCAAAATATTTAATCGTGGAATATCCGATATTTGTTTTTTAATTCTTTCGTTTCGATACGCTAACGCCGCATTTATATTTTCTAATACACCAACTTCGCAATGGCTTAGTCGCATCAAGACATTGTCGAGAGATAAGATTTTGCTTTGCAAATTCAATATAAACTGGTCAGCAAACGAAGTATCACAAATCGTAACACTTTCAAAAGAGCAGTCAATAATTGAACCGGCCTCCAAAGAATTTCTTGTGTCACTTAAAACACGAGATAGCATTTTACCTGCTAAATCCCTCGACGTAAGAACATCTCTTAATCCAACTGCCTCAGCATATTGGCATACCCGGAGGGAAAGCACATTATCCATCTGCTTAACCTCCCTTCATGGGGTATCATTTTTTTGAAATGAAACCCTATATTTGCATCTTAAACTAGTTTTTCTGACTTGTCAAGGGATTTTTAAAAAAGAAATGCCGTCTGTGTACCTAACAATCGTTCTTTATGATAACGCCGATTTCTTCGTACCTCGTCCTCGTCATACACGCAGTGAATGGAAGCCCCTCCGGAGCGAATGGTAAGATGCCCCTTATTTTTCTTAAGAACCTCTGATACCCTTCTAAATCCCATACCTCCTTCTCCATCACTACGACAACTATATCCTTTTAACGCCAACTCAATTGCACTCATATCTGTTTGAGCGATGTTCCAGCGTCTGTTAAGGCTTTCTCGCATTCCAATTCCAGCATCACCGAACGCAATAATAACTCTTGGCTTATAGCACTTACTTCCAATAGGATAATGAGGCTGGTATTTTTGAATTGTATAATAACATAAAGGAGAATTTCCCTCACAGCGTTCACTGTGGTCTAAACTATTATTAACGATTTCCATTACGATGTTTGCAGCATCACGACAGAAATCGTCAGACTCCTCCGGAAACCACTCCCTCAAATGCTTCATTGCTTCGGCCGTTGCGCATCCAAGTTGCGGTCGATTCGTGATTTTCTCAAGAGGAATAATCGTTTCATTATCTCTTCTTGTGTATCCCCAAAGCATAGGGGGCATCATCACAGATATAAATTCTACTTGTTCTATTTGAAGTCGTCTCAAATAGAATGCTCTATCCTTAGGAATACCTGACCATACTACTTTCTCTCCGCTCTTTCCAAAAAACATTTTACTAAGAACGATAAGCTGTATAACAGCCCCTGGGCGGAGATATTCAACTTGAGAAAAATCAATAGTAACCCTTTCCCCACTTTTTACTGCAGATAGCTGCTTCAAGTACCTATCAACATTACTATCAATATATTTTTGATTTTTAAGTTGAATTTCCATATGTCACCTTGAACTAATACTTACTTTTGGCCAAGATAAGCACAGGCACTTCTTGTGCTCATTTTAAGTTATAATACCATATTTTGTGTTTAAAGACAACCTCAATCATATTTGTGGTCCAATGCAATTAAGCTTTTTATTAAGAAAGAACCGCCGGGGACATTACCCTCGGCGGTCCTTTGTTGTCTGAGCCTACATTCTTACGGCTTGTAGTCCGGATAAAGTTTCTGCATCCAAGCCATAAATTTCTCTTCCGTCAGGCCGGACTCATTCACAGCGTTGGAAAAAGAGAGCAGTCCGCGATGTACCAGGGCGCACAGTTGCTCGATGGCTCCTTCTATACGACCTTCCTTACGGCCCTCTTCGCGGATTCCGGCACTCAGGTTGCACATGTTGTCAAACATCTCCTTCCGCGATTTCGTTTTCCTGATTCCAAATTTCTCCTCAAGGATATCTACCTTTTCGATACCATTCAGCGTTCTGGAAAAAATCGTTCCCAAAAGCTGATGCAGTTGAGACCCACTGCAATTGTCTTCTCCAGCTCCCAGACAAACCAGCACGACGGTACAAAGGTCGTAGCACATGTCATGGGAAAAGTGTCCATAGAGGTCTTCTTTTGCGAGTGCAAACTTTACGATGGTGTTCTCGGCGTCCGGCGGGCAATTCAGGCAAATCCAGATGCTGTATACCTTCTTGAGCTGCCCATAGTCTGAACCTGAAAATTCAGAATTCTCCTGCTCCGAAAGCATCTGCCCGAGGTAAAATACACCGCGTTCCGTCAGGTCATACCCAGGATTAAAACCGTTCTGAAGTTCCAGGTCAATGAAAATCTTTTCGTGTTTTTCATCGGGTGTCACAACGAAAAAGCGGACATCAAAATCAACCTCGTCCCCATATTGGAACTTGGTCTCCGTGGGGATTCCGATGATGGATTCCGGCTGATTCCCAGGGTGAATCGGGATGCGAGACACCTCGACGGGTCCTTCGATACACTCCTGAATAACATCCAGCGGCACGTCCCGAAACTCGTCTGTAGTTCCCTTTAACACCCACGCACCCAGCCCTTTATCACGAAAGAGCCGTTTTGCGCAGTCATCATACTGGGCATCCTTCCCGGACAGTTCGAGCTCGTTTGACAGGTATGTTTTTTCTCCGTCCATTGGCGTTCCCTCCTTTCTTAGAAAGTCAGTGAGGGAACCCCATAGGGCGCCCACGCTGCGATACATGGGCCGTCCCATATGGATGCACAAATGCTCAGACAAATTCTCCCTTCGTCCAAACAAAAGCGCATAACATAGTATGTGTGTTTCTGAGTCCCCACAAAATTGGGATTACCATATACAGCATAGCAGAAATATAATCCCGCTTCAAGAAATCGTTTCTACTGACATCTTTATCTATATAATTTCTCTGGATAGGAAATCCCAAGCATGGTAGCCCGGGTGCAGCAGGTTCAGGGAGATACACCAGAAACAAAATAGCCATAAGGGGCATTGCTATGCGTTGTAGAAGGGATATCGGTAATCCCGCCATCCATGATGTTCTTATCTTTAACTAATCACGATTTTCTCCTGCAGCGCGTAAATTTGCCTCAATCCACAGGTCCAGTTGTCTTTTAGAATTCCATCCAAATTGATAACTGGGACCCTCTTTCGTCTTGCATAGAGCAGTCCAGAGCGTCTTTCCCACTTCAAGTCACAAAGCACAATATCCGCTGAGTCAATCAGAGCTCTTCGTTCTGCCAGAATTCTGGATACATAAGGCCTTCCCTGCTCCGTGGCCGGCACTCCGTTGTAATCTTGCAGCTCCATGAAATGGACAGTATTTGCCTGGAGTTTTTGAAATCGATGCAGGATGGAGGCGAAATCATGATTTTGTCTTGTGGAGCGCAATGATAACAGGAATGTAGTAACGCCGCAAGCATCGCGAAGATAGTTCAGGGCCTCATTAAGAAGTATCATCTTCTCTTTAGATGGCTGCGTTTGCATAAATCCAAATACTGCGCATTGTCGGCTGGAAGGGGCTGGTAAACGCAATATCTGAATGATTCGGTTCACCGCATTCGTTTCATAGGTCCTCACGGTCGTCGGGGATACCCCTAATTCCCTGGCTATCTCTACTTTCGGTTTTCCATGCAGTCTTCCGAGGATAGCGATGCGTTCCCACCAGACAAGGGATGATATTTTTTCCCGGGCTTTTGCTAAGTCCTCCTGCATACAAAGGTTGATACAGCAGTCATGTTTTTGGCTTAAAGCGTATTGATATGTTAGGGTGTCCTCTCTTGCTTTGCAAAGTAACAGGTCCATATATGTGACTATATAATCTGCTTGGTCAATCACCCACCGATGCATATCTTCCTTTACCGGCAAATGCACCACAGAAGTGAACCGTATTCGGCTTGCTGCATAACACTGGTCTTTCCCTGCATAAACACCGATGCTCACAATTTCCTTTTCCGGACATGATGCCTGCAGCCTTCGGACAGTCCACTCGCAAAGCCGAAGAAAGGGTGTGTCATTGTCAAAGATGCATTTTATCTGACTTTCCTTTTTAAAAAGGCGCTGTAATACTCGCTTCAAGCGTCTCTCTACCTCCAACGACACCAGTTCAGACCCCTCAGTAAATGCAATGACCATCATGGCCTCCCCTCCTTTCAATCCATATAGATACATTTTTCAGTATATCATGGTTTAAACTTTCCGCAGATAATGAATACAAATCATTTATCTGCGGGGAGTGATATGGTGGTCAGTTATGCGCCGCTCTGGAGAACCATGGAGGAAAAAGGCGTGACGACTTACAATCTTATTGCGCAGCATGGCATCAACCCGAGAACCGTCAACAATCTCAAGCATAACCGGGGTATTACCGTGTATACGCTGGAACGCCTTTGTGAAATCCTCCACTGCACACCTAACGATATTATCGAATTCACTCATTAACCGGCCTCGTCGTAAAGGGGCCGGCTTTTTTCATTTTGGTAAGCGCAGCAATTCACTGTCTGCAAAATCCGGATAGTAATGAATACAGTTTACAATCCGCTTCTCGCGGTCCTGCTCTGTCTCTTCTTCCGATTCCACCGGGTAACCAAACGCCGCCAGGAGGTCCGAGAGGACGTCTCCTTTGCCATGCCCGGATAATTCCAAAGAGTTATACCAGAGAACATATTCCGGGCAGTGAACGTTCAGATAAGTCTCCAAAGCCTCTTTCCCATAAATGTAATTCTTCAATCCGCTCTTTGCTCCACTGTCAAGCAGTTCAAATAACGCTGGGGCGATATTGGAACCTCTAAAATAACGGTAGACCGCTTCCTCTGCCCCCATCTGCAGGTCTGACTCGCAGGATTGTCCATATTCCTTTACCACATCCGGAAGGTCAATAGACCATATAGGCTGGGCCAAGGCCAAAACCCATTCGCAGTGTTCGGTCTCCAAGAAGAAAATTCCTTCCGATGCCTTCTTCCAGCGTATGGTCAAACCCCAGGGTGTCGTTCTCGGGGGAATATGGCCTCCATAGTATTCCGGATACCGCTCCGCATCGTAGACAGCGGTACAATAGATGCTTTCATAGTTGCCCAGTGTGATGCCCTGCTTGATTTTATACCGCATGATTTCAAAAGCAACCAGCTCCCAACCGCTGCCCTCCACTTCATGCTCGAATTCATAGGCATCCTCCCCAATCAGCCTTCCATAAGCGAGGACTTCCAGGGAAATGATATTGGGTACGGCTGCCGCTGTCACCACATAGTGCTCCCGGCAAAAGTGTTCCGTTGAAATGTTGGTTGTAACATGGAATACCCCAGGGCACTCTTCCTGCACTCTTCTGACGCTCCCCATACCCTCGTCCAATTGAAAGGGCAGCTTTTGATTTCCTGCACACATAGCTTGCCTCCTCATGCTTATTTTCAATGTTAACCATTGAATATGTATATATTGCGTCAGCCTACAGGGGGAAAAATGTCATATACAGTCGAATATAATGCAGAACACGGGAAATGCGCCTGTTTTCATACAGCACATTTCCCGTGTCATATATTGCAGAATTAGTTGATATGCGTCAAATTTAGAGATTATTTCTCATATATCGGCTCAGTTCCAGCAAAGTTTTAATTTGGCGGGGCCGTAAATCCGCTATCCTGGCATCCGGATAAGAGAGCTTCTGAAGAAATGGCGCAAGCAGATACTCCGGGGATATATGGAATGCCTCGCAAAGATGCAATACCGCCGGCAGAGTAGGGTCATATTGACTGGACTCATAGCCCTGCATGGTAGCTCGGGACACCATGCACAGCTTAGCAAGCATATCAATATTCATACCGCTTTCCATACGCAGCACATGAATCCTAATCCCCAAAGGGGCGCCCATCATCCAAGGCCGCGTTTCGACAGTATCCCGAATGTAAATGTCCTGAAACTCCACTAATTTCTGTGCGTTCTGCCCGTAAAGGCCATCTGTCAAGGCAGCCAAGTCCCGGACTTCGTCCATTTCAGTCCGCCAAGGAAAGAGGCTATCTAGCAGCAGGTTCGGAGAAATTTGAAACGTATTGCAAAGATTGAGAAATCGCTTGAGATTCGGACATTGATGGCCGAGCTCATAGCTCTGAAGCGTATATGGAGAACCATTAAACGCTGCGGAAAAGATTTGGCGGCTCTGTCCCAGGGACTCCCGATAGTTCCGCAGATTTTGTCCAAATATTTCATTGAGTCGGGCATCTGCCATGATAGCACCACCAGAAATTCAGATACATTTATGGTATCTGGTTTCCAGTCGTGCAATATGCACGTTTTCAATGATTAACTTTGAAATTATATCTATGTGCTGTCTAGCATTACCAAAAACTTCATTCTAAATTCGATTTTGATTTCCTTCACCTGTAAAGATAATACTTCGAATATTATCAATGAGGATTTGCCGCCTGTCCATCATTTGGATATACCTCCCCGTCATATCCATCTTCCGCACGATGCCGCGGACGGTCACATAGGCACCTCCTTCTTTCCGGCTATCCGGCTCAAAGTAAGTGATGGCCACCTGGGGCTGCTCCTCCAAATGGTCCCGGAGCAAGCAGAGCTGCCGGTTCAGATTCTCCCGTTCATCCTCTCCCGGGTCTGCCCAGGCATCGGTCTCCCGCTCCGTTTCCGCAATGGCAGCTCCGTGCCCGGTCAATGCTGCAAAGGGGCTGAACTGGGCCGCCCGGTCATGCATGGACATCTGCGGGTGCCGCTGCGATACAGGGTGAGGAAGATTGATGATGTCGTCGTAGGGTCCACTCATGCCTTGTGACCTCCAATCTGATTGTTCCGCTCTTTTGCCGTGGCGCCATCTTCCAGGCTGGATGCCTTCAAAATCGCGTTCTTGCCGAATTTCTGCTTGATGCCCAATACCGCTTCCTGGATTCTCCGTTCTTTCTCCAGGGCGGCATCTTCCTCCTCCGCCGCCTTCTCCAGAGCCGCATAGTCGGTGAAGAGGTCCAGTTGCTGGGGAACTTCCTTCTTTTTTACGGTGCTCTCCTCCACCAGCTTGTTGGCGCCGATGGTGATACGCCGGATGGTGAGCTTCGGGTCCACGCATTTCTCATATAACTCCAGAACCGCCTCGGTAATCAGTTTCGTGGAAGATGTCTGGCGGCGGAGGTTCGCGGTCCCATGGGCGTGCTTCGGAATTTTCCGACCATACATATCCGTTTTGGTCTCTCCATGATACCGGCCGCTGTCGATGTTTTCCCGGTCATAACCGATGGTCAGCTCCAGTTGGTCCGTTGCCATTCCCTTTTCCAGAAGGTCCAGGGAAACCATCTCCGCCATCTCCCGCACCACCAGTCTGGCCTTTTCATAGGGATAGGGATACTGCAGCACCTGACCGGAGCAGATGCAGCGGTTTTCCGGGCGGTAGGCTTTGACGTCGGCAATGGTGCAGGGTTCCCAGCCCCAGGCGTGGTCAATGAGAAGCTCTGCGTTGATGCCAAAGAGCTTATAGAGCAGGTCCTCATTGTAGTAGTCCGTGGGCTTTCCAATGGAGCACCGGGCAATATCTCCCATGGTGTGGAGGCCCAGGGCCTCCAGCTTTCGGGCATACCCCTTCCCCACTCTCCAAAAATCCGTGAGGGGCCGGTGATTCCAGAGAAGCCGCCGGTAAGTCATCTCATTGAGCTGGGCGATACGGACTCCGTTTTTATCCGGCTTGATGTGCTTGGCCATGATATCCATGGCGACTTTACAAAGGTACAGGTTGGGACCAATGCCGGCGGTAGCGGTGATGCCCACGGTATGCAGCACATCCTGGATAATGGTCCGGGCCAGCTCCCGGGCCGTCATATGGTAGGTGTCCAGATAGTTGGTGACGTCCATCATCACCTCGTCAATGGAATAGACAATGATGTCCTCTTGAGAGACGTATTTCAGGTACACTTCGTGAATGCGGGTGCTGTATTGGATATAGAGGGCCATCCTGGGGGGCGCCACAATGTAGTTGAGGCTCTCCTCCGGGTGTGCCTGGGTCACGGTATTGTCATAGCCGCCATGAAGAAGGACATGCCCCGGAACCTGCCGCCGGCGCTGGGCATTGACGGCATCCACCTTCTGGATGACCTCGAACAGCCGGGCTCTTCCTGGGATGCCATAGGATTTCAGAGAGGGGCTGACAGCAAGGCAGATGGTCTTCTCTGTTCTGGAGGCATCCGCCACCACCAGGTTCGTGGTCATAGGGTCCAAGCCGCGTTCCCTGCATTCCACGGATGCGTAAAATGATTTCAGGTCAATCGCAAGATACTGCTTCCCTTTTCGAGCCATAGTTGTCGCCCCCTTCCATCGTTTTGTTACGTTTCATTATACCATAAACGCTTTAATCGAACAATCGTTCGTCTTTGGAAATTGGGTACCATGTGAGGGCTCTTTTGTTTATTTAGAGATTACATATCCCGCGCAGCCATCAAAATCCTCCAGAATGGCTTTTTTAAGGGCTTCTAAGCGCTTTTCCACCTCATAGGTATCCCGGGGAGCCTTCGCCATCGGGCCACAATTGTAGGCCTTTTATACGTAATCTGCTGGTAGTCCGCACATTTGTACGAAAAATACTATGCCCCTGTTTTTTATGGCTTCAAACAGGCCCGCTCAAGATATAATATCAAAGTTTCCATTTTAGGATGCTCACGTTTTCGCCCGCGTAAAGCAGGCGGATGCCGAAGCCATCTGATTGTTCCTGTGGTTGAGGTTTGTCGCCGCCCGTGGTGACGAACTAATATGCTGGAGATTTCTCATATTGGGGCGGCACTTGTTTTAGTAGACTTCAATACTGTCCTGTGATTGATTTTGTGCCCGGCCCAGTGGTGAAAGACTTGGATGAAGAGAGTTGCTCATATTGGGGCCGGGCTTGCAGGGGAATTTCTCGCTGAAATGAGTGAAATTTTTTATAAAATGCAAAAACATTGTGAAACTGCACAAATTTCTCTCAAATGACCCTCAGCGACCCCGTAATCTACCCTCAGCGACCCCTCAGAAGGGGTTTTGCTGTTTTTGAGGGATTTCGATTACCTACGGCCCCCTGGAAAAGGGGGCCAAAAACCGCCAAATGGCCCTCAAATGGGTGTCAGCGACCCCGTAGGAGGGTGTCATACGGGGTTTTCATTTTCAAAACCCCAACGGACACCCCGCTGACCCCCTGCTGACCCCCGTATGACACCCAAATGACGCCATTTTGGACCTACTTTTCTTATAGGAGACCCCGTGGGTACCTACGGGGTTTTGAACTGTTTTCGGCCTCATTTTCTATTCCATAAAATCCCAGTATTTGTGCAAAATGACAGTAAGGTGATTTGATTATTTTTGTGTGTATATTCCTACAACGTGTAGGACCAAAAAATAGGTAAGGCTGTGCTTATATAAAACACAGCCTTGCTTTTAATGTAAATCACGGATAAACGTCTCATGAATCCAACACGGTTCTCTCCCTTTTGGACGCCATTCCCACGCAAAAATCTGTTTGAAAGGTTTTTCATTTTTCGACCATCTATAACGACAGATGTAGCTTACAGACAAGGTCTTTTGGGGGGAAATTTCACCGCTGTCCAGCAATCTCCAGAAATTACGAATATCCTCCCGCAGTTCATCTTGGCTCATACAGATAAAAGACAGGTTAGGATATTCATTTTCAATTTCACGAAGCAACTCCAAGACATTCTCCTTGGTAATAGCCTTGCCGTTGCTCAGAGTTCCGGTAGTCGTCTCAATAGAAGTACCAGACTCCTCGGTCGTACCGGGATTCTCAGGCTTGGTAGTCTCCGCGGGTGTCTCCAGCTCAGCAGAGGGAGTAGAAGTGGTCCCGTCCTCGAGAAAGGCTTCCAGCCGGCCAATAACAACACAGCCCTGGGCACGATTCATCGGCTTTTCACCACCGAAAGTACCATCGCTATAGCCGCTCAGCACACCGAGAGCATAGCAGGCAGCCACGGCATCCTGATAGTCGGGCGAGATAAAGTGCCAGTCAGACATCTTGCTCTGTGCAGCGGTCATATCAGCGGCATTGGCACTCTTGCCGAACTCACCCAGGATGTTGTACATCAGAACAGCCATCTCATAACGGCTGATGGAGTATCCGCCGCGGGTTGCCCAATTGTTGGGGTCAGACAGGTTGGTTCCTTCCAGCAGACCACGGTCATTTAGCGTTTTGAGGTTTGCCCAATACCAGGGCTGGCCGTCGTCAATCTTCTGGTTAGCTGCCACGTCCTCCGGGAAAAACGCCCGGGACAGCATCACCGCGAACTGGTTCTTGGTAACAGAATTAGCAGGCTTGAAGGTGCCGTCGGAATAGCCGTTGGTAATGCCCTTATCTACGGCCGTTTCGATTTCGTCAAACGCCCAATGGGAAATCGGTACATCGGAGAAGCTGGTCTCTTTAGTCGCCAGAGCTGCTGGAACTGCCAATGTAAGAATCAGCATAGATAGAAATACGGCAAGTATTCTTTTCATGTTTATCTCCTTCCTTCTACTAATAAAATAGGCTGCCGGAAAAGTTAGAGTGTTTTTTCATTTATTTACCGGAAAAGTTAGACGGTTCATAAGAACGGATTACCGGAAAAGTTAGGGGCTTCGAATGGGGATATTGGTGCTGCATCGTAAGTCAGCACTTTTGCGAATATATCATTTTTTCTAAGTAAAGTTGTAAAAAAGGCGGGCTTCTTGCTGATTTTTGATTTCAATATATCCTGTGTTCCAGTAAGGCTGCTGCGGTATTAAGAAGGAAAAAATTGGACCGCTTTACTCAATTACAAGCGCAATTCTTCATATGCAAAAACGATTTCAATCGAATTCGTACACACTATATATAAGAGACAATATATAGAAGCTTTCAGAAATATATGGAAACCTTCAGCAATATGCAGAAGTCTCCAAAGGAATGGAGCCTCCCCAGCCTTTCAAGATTTCCATGTATGCCTTGGACTGATGTACGAAGGAGAACGAATCGACATGTGTAAAGAAGCCGAAGAAAAACTCATTGCATACGTTACATATGACGGAGGACTATTGGCTGTATCCAAACCTTCCGTCGCCTCTCTGGAACCTATTGAGAAGCGCAGACCCGACAACATCCAATCTTCGATAGCCAATATGCTCATAACCTGTATGGCCAATCCATTTGAGTATTGGGTCACCATTGCATTCGATACTCTAAATGACATAGAGGCTTACCGCCACTGGAGAGAAAACCACACACGCTTGCTACGATATGTGGAGATTGCTGTTCAAACCAAAGGCAGAATTCCCTTTGAACGCCCCAATGATAAGCGTTGGCATATTCACGCACTCATGAGCGGTATCCCCGCGCAAGAACTGAAAGTCAAACCTGTTAAGAAACCCCTGGACACCAAAAGGAAACATTCTGAACCGAAACAGAAGTATAGCTGGTGGCCTGTAGATAACTATTTTTATGGTTACATTACAGATGTACAGCGCATTGGTGACCCGACTTGGCTAGGCACTAAAATCGAGCAACCTGGAAAAGCCATCTATATGGTGCGTCAGTTTGAAAATCCACAGTCTTCTATGTTTTCCAGCAACCGCCGTCTCTTCAACCGCAGTCATAACTTGGAAACTTCTCTGCCTATCATTGACTCCAGAAGCATTCCTCATTCGGAATGCGTCTGCAAGTTTCAGAATTACCCTACCTTTCCTTTTGGCTGCCTCACTGTTGACTACCTGCATTGTGCATATGCTCCCCACCTCATGGAAGCAGAAAGACTCTTATTCAAAGATTACTCCCACTGGGCTGTTGGTACCTTGCTTCCTCCTGGGGCTCCGTTTTGATTTCTTCACTGCTGTCTGCAGAATCTGTCGTTGCCTTTCCTGCTTCCATACCTGCCAGGAATACCAGAACTTTTGCTGCGTCTGCCTCCGAGAGCTTCATGATAGCGTGAATCGCGCTCTCTTTTGCGTTCATGAAAATCCCTCTTTTCTTTCAAAATTCACTAAATGTAATTATAATATGACATTGTGAATCTGTCAACAAAAGTTGACTCAGTGAATTTCTTGTGATATATTTTTCCCAGGCGGTGATGAAGTTGTCAAATACGGATTTGCATACCCGTATCAAATATATCTTAAAAGCCTCTCATTTAAAGCAAAAAGAGCTTGCTTCCATTCTGGATGTCTCTCAGAGCTATGTTTCCGGATTATGTACCGGCCGCAACAGGGGAATCTCCCCCACTTTGGCAGAGCGGTTGGAAAACCGACTTGGGTATAGTGCAGCTTGGGTCCTCAAGGGGCAAGGTGAAATTATGGCACCACAAAGCAGGCTGCAGAAGCTCTCCGCGACACATCGAGCTGTCATTGCCTTAATTGATAATTTATCAGAGCCTCAAGCCAAAGCGGTTCTTGCTTTTATTCGGACTCTAACGGAATTAGACGATGAATCTGCAAATTAGCTCTTTGGCAAAAAAGTTCCCTGCACGGATTCTCTTTCTGTGCGGGGAACTTTTTTGATTTTCTTAGCTCTTTCTATTTTTTGAAGTTCTTCTATATGTCCAATTGCAAATGCCGTTCAATGGCTTCTTCTATCTCCTGCGGCTGAATTCCGATATACCTCTGGGTCACAGCGGCAGAACTGTGCTGGAGGAGTTGCTGAACCAAAACGATATTATACCCGCTGTCCCGGTATATCTCGGTCGCGTAGAATTTCCGAAAGCTGTGGGTACTGACACCAGATATGCCAAGATACTCACATACAAGCTGGAGCTGCTTCTGTACAGCCCGCTCCGTAATAGGGAAAATCACCTCTTCGCTCTCTATCCCGTGGTCCAGGCAGTAGCAGCGAATGAACTGATAGAGCATCAGAGGAACAGTAAATGTCCTGCTCTTCCCTGTCTTCTGTTCTTTGATGTCCAGCCGGTACCGCTCTCCATCCCGCAGGATATCCCGGAGCCGTAGTTTTAGAATATCTGAAATACGAAGCCCGAGATTCGCCTCCAGTATCAAGGCGGTGGCTATCCGTTCATTGGGCCGGCAGCCACAAAAGCCCTTTCGTATGGTGGAGATGATTTCCCGGTACTGTTCTGCTGTCAATGCTATGGTCTTCTTATTCATGGCCTTCCTCAACAGTTGAAATTTCTCGCATATACGAACTTTTGCTGCTATAAATACGAACTTTTTCCCATATAACGCAAAATTCCTTGCAATCACTGGATTTTACCGTTCGTATTTCCTAACTTTTCCGAACGATTGCCCAACCGCCGGATATACTATCAGTTTCCTTCCGCTGAATTGGCAAACGACTGAGAGTGACTTCCAGTACCTTTTGATTCTCATGAGTTCCCGGACGATTGAAGACATTCTTTTGCTGCCTGTAAAAGAACAGTCCTCGCATACACTGCTGTCTGCCCACCTCCATTCTTCTTAGCAGCAAGCTCAATCTGCTTTTTCTCTTCCCTCGTCAAATTGAGCCTCAGCGACTCGGTTCTCTTCATATGGCTTCGCCCATTCTGCTTCCAGAAAGGCTGGATACCATATTTCCTGGCTAAGGTATCAACTTGTGCTGGGCGGAGCTTCATCTTTCGGGCCAACTCTTCTTTCCGGTATACGATACCCTGTTCCCGGAATTGCAGCAGTCTCAATAGACATGGGTCCTGGTATTCCATCAATGCGCCAAACAGCTCCTCCGCCGTTAATCCCGCCATAACAGCGAGAAGCGCATATCGCTCAGGAGATGTCAGCGTCCAATTACAGAGCCGGTAGAGAATCGGGGCGCTGACCTTTGAAAAGTACCGCACTGCCACAGCTTCACCGTAGAAATCACGCGCAGCCTGGTACACCTTTGAGGAGTCCAGCGATTCCTTCTTCTGTGTTTTCGATATTCCCAAGCCCATCTCCAGCAGCTTGATGCGGAGATTACTGTCTTCTCGTGTGGGTTCATATTCAAATGGCATATTTAAAAACGCATCCAGAATCAATGTGAGCGGTTCCTGCCAATGTTCTTCCATACCTCCCGGCCGGTCATTCGGTTGAATCGTACATAAGGGAAGATAAAGTTCTGACAGGCTTGAATACTTTACACCATGTTTAATCAAATGGCATTTATGCTTTATACAGCAGGGCGTCAGCGGAATTTGATGTTCTCGATGCCAATAGGGCTCTCCGTACCGCTTGATGTCCTCCTGGTAACAAAGCGGGCAGTATTTAAGTCCTTCCTCCCCTTCTACCCCAAGCAGGTCGATGGAAGTAAGGCCGCCTGGTTTTCCTTGCAGCAGGGACTGGAAAACCTGTTCTTTTTTCATCGCAGGGTAAAACCGAAGGTAATACGGCATGAGCGTATGTTCCAGCAAAATCCTTTTGATATCCAAGATGCCTTCAGGCAATTTAGAAACCACCTGGTAACAGGAGCTTCCCGGAAAGAGCCTCCCATGAATTGCTTTTCTGGCGCCGTAGAGCTCCCGCGAGGCCGTAGCAAAGTTGCGATACCCTGTCCTGACAAAATACCGGCACAGAACGGAATACCACCACTCCCCGGGGTACGGTGTTGGAAAATGGGTCAGCATTTCTTTTCTGGCCGCTCCAGAAGGCCAAACTCCGTCAGATGGTGTAGGATGTCCCTTCCGTTCCTGTAGGCTGCCAGAAGGTCCTCCCTGTCCCTCTGAGCAGCTTTTCTTCCCCTTTTATTGGCATACTGCCGCGGAACATCCTGTCCATCCTTCGCCTGCTGCTCCCCTGTTTCCCAGCCGCCTGGTTCTACCTCAACTTCAAAATCCGAGAGAGATGTGCCGCCGGTATAGGTCTTCGGTACCCTGAGCGTCAAGATGTCGATGGCCCGCTGCATTGTTCTTTCGCTGATGGTGCTCTCTCCCCGCAGCAGGACCTGTGCCTGGGTTTCCTGAAAGATTTTGATGATATATGCCGGGATGCCGCCGGACCAGTCATAGAGCTTGTTAGCCAGCTTATCGGTCAAAGCGGTCTGCTGAGGTGTCAATTGATAGGGCCATATCTGTTCCAAGAAATTCCGATATACGCCGTCAGGCTTGAAAGGGAGAAGTCTGATGCCCCGCGTCCGCCGTTTCAAATGCTCTTCGGCAATAAACAGTTCTTCAGCAAGGGGCGTCCCGATGAAGTAGATTCCTGTGCTGGTATCGTTGGTGAGCTCCACGAGGAACCGGATAAGAGGTTTGACCTGTTTGTTCTTCTGTGCTGTTATGACAGCATTTTGAATTTCATCCACCAGAATGAGACCCACATGATGTGTTATGCATAAAATCTTCACCTGCGTTGCCAGGGCGCTGGCAGAGGAGGTCCGAAGCGAGGCAAGGCTCTCTATATACCGGGAGCCAATTGCGCTGTCCAGAGCCGCCAGAACGTTGAGGGCAAGGGTTTTCACGGAGCAGTCCGATGGACATTCCACGAAAAGATAGAGAACTTGCTTGCAGAAGCAGGCCTGTCCCTGATATTTAATGTGTTCAATTACCTGCGGCATAACGGAGAGGCACCGATGCACAGCGGATGTCTTTCCGATACCGGGGACTCCCAGAATGGAGCCGCTGTCCGCCTGGGTTGCATAAGACGGTATCTTCTGGCCTGTGAAAAGCGCATTGGTCCGCCGAATGCCTTCCAGAACAGTTCTTCGCATATAAGTTCCACGGATGGCCCGATAGAGCTGGTCGTAGATAATATACATATAGCTCAAAGGAATAAAGATTGCGGATAACAGCGGCAATGCCTGTCTCCGCTCCTCTGATGTCATTTCTGCCAGATTCACAGGCAGTTGCGGACTGCTGCGGATAATTTTAAAAAATTCCTCTTTTGACAGCAGCGCCGGCAGAGCAGCCAGGAAAGGGTTTCCCTCCGATGTGCTGTCGTTGTCATAGATGGCATTTGCCTTCTGTCTCAAAGGGTATTTTTGCATATACGTTGTTTTCCCCCCATTGTCATGAGAGCTTTTCTTTCTCTTCCTTCTGGTTCTTTCGAATGTTGCTCCCGTGCTGCCGCTCGGGCACGCTTTGCTCTTTGGCAGTTTCCTTTACTATCTGCCGAATTGCCCTAAGAGACGCCGCACTGGCTTCCGCCGCTTGGGCTTGATGCTCTCTCTTTGTAAGCCTCTCGGCCTGCCGTACCATATCTGACTCGGCAAATGATAAGCCCATGAAAGCCTCTCTGCCGCTCTCTAAGCGGCATGGACGGTGTTGGCCATCCGGGGATACCAGGTATACCTCCCCCGTGTCTGAGGGGTTATAGGCGAGCGTATAGGTGCCTCCCAGGGTCAAGCCTTCCAAATCTAAGGGGCTATACCAAAAGCCATTGATATGGAAACCCTTCCGCCTAAGTTTTTCAGACAGGCGAGGCAGCGTTTTCCGATATAACTCGTTTTGAGGCACCTCCAGCATACATGGTGCCGCATCCAGCCACCTCTGCGCCGGTGTCCTCCCATCAGAGAGCAGCCTACCACCATTCAAATAAAGAACCGCATGGATTATGACTTGCGTGAATTCCTCCAAATCCAGGACGGCTTGTGCCCGGTAGTCTATCGCCCATCGTTCCTGAGCATCCTCCTCAATTACCCCTTTTCCTCTCAAAAGCGGCTTATACCGGTTCTGGAGCAGGTCGAAGGCCTTCTCAACGATTCCCTTCTGGTCTGGGCGGAAGGGCGGTAGCGTCTGTATCTCAAGGCCATAGCAACGGCATAGCTCCTCCATACGAGAGCCGCAGAACTCACGCCCCTTGTCTGTAATGATTTCACTGGGGAGCCCGCAATTTGGCCATAGCTCAGGAGTAATCTCAATTTCATGCTGCCGACAGAATAAAACCTTGTCCTCCGCGGCTTGCGCAAGACACGCCATCACTGCGGACTCGTCGCAGGAAAACCCGACATAAATACCCGCAATCAGTTGTGTAGCCGTATCAACCGCCATGTAAATATAGGGCCGCCCGACAACTGTGCTCCGGTCATACCGGGACACCAGATAGACGTCCGCCTGGGTAGCATCCATCTGATAGCTCCCCGGCTGAGAACGCCAAGCGGATACGGAGCCAAAGGTTGGACGATGGTCCCGTTGGTATCTGGTCAGTCCTTCTCTGGAAATGGTCTTTTGAGGGGCTTTATGAAATCCCCGCCTATAAAAGTAGTGCCTGAATTGTTCCCATGTCGGTTTTTCTTCCGATACGCTTCCCTGCTCGTCCATGAATTTTTCCAGTATCATCATGTCATAGGCGGTTCGGAGAGAGAAGCGTTTTGCCGAATAATAGTAGGTTCGGATAGCCCAGTCAAACACTTCATTCCTGGTGAGCGGCTTCTTGGCCTTTGGAACGGATGTCCTTCCGGTTGCCAGAAATCTGTAGTAAGCCTCCAACACCCGTCTGGATGTGGTGCGATGTCTTGCCGCAGATTCACCCGCCAGGGTGCAGCGCAGCGCTCTGTCCCGGATGCAGGCAGGATTATCCAATAATGACTGTATCAAAGCCTGGCGCTTTTGTTCCGCCGGTGTCTTTTTCAATGTCTGTACTTCTATATAGGCTTCTGGTGCCGGGACCTTTTGAAATTGCCAAAGTTGTTCGCACACGATGAAGAGTGGTGCTGCCGGCTCTGTGTATGAAATAATCCAGCAGCCAGCATCCTCCTCCACCAATACCCGAAAGATGGTTCCCGTGCGCATTAAAAAACGCAGCATCATTTCTATTCTCCTATCACGACTGCCTTCCAGTCCTCGATATTCAGGACTTTCCAATATCTTCGTGAGAACTCCAATCGCTCAATGACAGCCCTTTTCTTCAAATTTGAAGAAAACACCAATTCCCGAATACCTTTTCGGCCATCTGCGTATTCCAGCAGGAAGTCGGACGTCCACCTCTCTTTAAAGTAATCTCGACGAATATCAACTGGCGATATATGAACATATCGTCCCATGTCCAAGAGAACGCCTGCCTCATAGGACTTGACGTTCTCCTGCTCCTCCAGGGATTTTGCATAGTCTCTTGCCTGCCGACTATGAACGCAGACCATCTGCTGGTTTTTCTGACTGAAAAAACGGATATCCCGTGTCTTGATTCCCTCTCGTTCCATATATGCCTGCCTTCTCATTCAGCGAAAATTTCCGTTCATAAATTCACCTAATCAATGGTTCTCTTACCGGAGCGTCTGCAGCTTATGTAATCTGCGTCCTCCTGTTTCCAAACCTGCAGTCGGTTCTCTGCCACCAACCCACCTGTCAAGATATTGGAGGAGCGGGACAGCCTCCTATCAGTCCGAAATAAATCGCCATTTCTGCTCCGACCGAACTGAACATGGCTGTCCCGCAACCTGTGTTCAACGATGCTGCATCTCCTATAGCCTACATCTCCCCTTTCATCATCAAAGGTCTTGAATATACTTTGCCAAGCGACGTGCCTGCCAGGTCCGGTGATAGTAAGCTGGCGTACACCATGCCTCTTCCGGTGCAATCAAGGAAAGTTCCTTCAATGACCGGTTCAGGTTGCCTCCTGTCATAATGTATCCTGCGATTCCGAGAAAAGATATTTGAATATAGCACATCATTGCCGTGGTGAAATCTGGTTCCAGGCCAATGCAGAACAATCGCATATGAGGATTCCGATTCATGGAGGTCATCTGATTGAACGCGGCTATCAGCATGGTTCCTGAACCGCAGTTGGGGTCGCGCAGCGATGTAAATGGATTTGCAACGGTTTGCTCTAAGCAAAACTGTGCTGCGCTTTTCGCCTCGTCATAAGGGGTGAGGTACAGTCTCTCATCTTTGCTCCACTGGAACTGCGAAAAAAGTTCCCCCAAATAATCCTGGTTGGGATTTTTTTCGAGTACATCTGCTGTTCTGTCAAAAAGCTCCTGCATCATCCATATTTCCTGGCTGCTGTATTTCTCTAAAATAGATGCTTCGAGTTCCTCCCGGTCATCCCGAAAATCCAACTCATTGGAAATTGCAATAGCTGAAAGTGCGACGAAATCGTCCCACACACTGCGAGGGGTCCTGGTTACGCACAGGTGCTCAAATGTTTTCTCAAATTCTCTGTCCATCATAATGCCTTCTTTCCTTCAATTTTTGACTTCATTCTTTGAATTAAGCGGAATTTTTGCTGTATCAGACCGGAAATTTTGCAAGATTACTTTAGTAAGTGAAAGAATTTAGGCGAGTTTTTTTGAATGAGAGCCAGAAGCCATACGGAAATTTGCTGCTTAGACGCAAATTCTCGGGTTAAATCTTTCCTTCGTTAAAAAATTGGGAGTAAAATCGCTGCTTATCGCTAGAAATTACCTTAAATTTTTGACTTCAGTAGGAATTAACCTGAAAAATTGATGTTCTGAAACCGCAAAAACTCAGAATAATTCAAATTTTGATGTCAAATTCTCAAAATAAATGGAATTATGGAAAACTTCTATGTTTTCATGCCAACGAAAACCCTGCATTTGTGCCACTGATTTTGGAGCTCTCCCATATCCCCCTCCCCCCTTCCGGAAACCTCCAAAAAAGGGGCCGATAACTG
>FR890888.1 GCA_000436875.1 Oscillibacter sp. CAG:155
CGGGTCAGGTGTAGGATCGCTCCACATTTACCACGGCGTAGTAGTTGCCGTCCAGAGCGCGGACTGCTGCCTGGATCTTCTGACGGACCTCTTCGTCTGTCAGGCGGAAGTGGAAGGGGACCACCGCGTCAAAGATCAGGTTCGTGTGGGTGGGGCCGGACACCATACGGAAATCGTGGATGTTGATGGCATCGTCGATACAGTGGATCAGAGCCTGGACCCGCTCCCGGGTCTCTTCGGTGATGCCATCGTCCGTCACCACCGGGTCCATATGGATGACGGCCTCGCAGCCCAGCCGCTCCTTGAGCTCCTTTTCCACATTGTCGATCTCGTCATGAAGATCCAGCACGTTTTCCTCAGCGGGGACCTCTGCGTGGAGGGAGATCATCACCCGGCCGGGGCCGTAGTCATGGACGATCAGGTCATGGATGCCGATGATGCCGGGGTGGGACATTACCAGCTGGCGGATGCTGGAGACAAATTCTGCCGTGGGCGGTGTGCCCAGCAGAGGGTCCAGGGTGTCCTTGGCGGCGCCGATACCGGACCAGAGAATGAACGCAGCCACCAGTACACCGCACCAGCCGTCGATCTTCACGCCGGTAAACTGGCCGATCAGCGTGGCGGCCAGCACAGTCGTGGTGGTGATGCAGTCGTTGAGACTGTCGGCGGCGGTGGCCTCCATGGCGGGAGAATCCAGTTTCTTGCCGATCCGGCGGTTGTAGAACCACATGTAACCCTTTACGGCGATGGATACGCAGAGAATGATGAGCACCAGCGCACTGGAATCCACCGGTGCAGGGTGGAGGATTTTCTCGATGGAGGATTTGGCCAGCTCCACACCCATCAGCAAAATCAGCAGTGCCACTGCAAGGCCGGAGAGGTACTCAATGCGGCCGTGGCCGAAGGGATGCTGAGAGTCAGGCTTTTGCCCGGCCAGCTGAAAACCCAGCAGCGTTACGAAGGAGCTGCCGGCGTCGGAGAGGTTGTTGAAAGCGTCGGCGGTGATGGCGATGGAACCGGAGATCAGGCCGGCGAGAAATTTACCTGCAAAGAGCAGCAGGTTCAAACCGATGCCCACCGCTCCGCAGAGAATGCCGTAGGCCTTACGGGCGGCAGATTGATCCAGGTCCGGTTTGATGAACAGCCGGGCCAGAAGAGAAACCATGCAGTAAAACTCCTTTCTGCAAGAGGATCGGGAAGCGGGGCGTCAGGCCTGCTTCCCGGGGATAACCAGTTTCAAATGACAGCACAAATCGTCCAGGTCCCGATCCGTGGCGGCGGGAATGCGCAGCTTGGCACCGCAGTCCCGGCAGATCAAATCCACCGCGGAGCGGCGGATCTCCATTCCGTAGCGATGGCTGCCGCAGCCGCAGGTGATGCCGTCCTTGCGGGCGGCGATTTCCTTGAGCTCAGAGAGGACTTCGTACATGATGACGTTGTCCACAAAGGCCTCCTGACCGCCTTCGCCCTCCTGCTGCTTTTCCTTTTCTGCCAGAATAGCCAGCTCCCGCAGGTTCTTTTCCACCGTGCCCTCCGGCCCGATGAAGCAGCAAAACTGCTTGGTCTGGGAACAGCCCAGGGCGGTGGCACCCTGTAAGACCCGCTCCGGTCCGCATACGGCGGTGTGGGTCTCGCCACAAATGCCGCAGGGAACGGTGATGTGATATTTTTCGCCGTCAAAGCCGATGTCCAGAGAGGACTTGCCGCAGGGGCATTCGATCTCCGCATTGGAGGCTTCCAGCGCAAAAACGGACCGGGTTCCCATCACGGTCTGCCCGCAGGCGGGGCAGAGGTAGCCAAAGGTCCGCATTTCCTCGCTCATTCTATGCACCTTCCTTGTGTCGTTAGAACCGATTTTTCCATTAAATAAAAATTATACCATGCAGAAAGAAGGTTGTACAGGAAATTTTTTAACCAACGGTTGGGTACAGCCGGGGGCGGCGGGGCAGGATGGGCAGCCGGTGCATATGCTGGAGGGAAACAGAAAGGAGGAGCGTTATGGAACTGATCAAGCGTCGGCTCGCCAATCTGTTGGCAGTCAAGAGTCTGGTCACCGTCATGCTGACGGCGGTGTTTGCCTATCTGGCGATAAGCGGGCATGTCTCTACGGAGCAGTATTTAACGGTATTTACCGTAGTGATCGCGTTTTACTTTGGAACACAGGCGGAAAAGTCCAGCCCCGACGGTACGCAGAGCTGACCGTGGGGCGATATGTGAAAAAACTGCCAGCCCATTTGGGCTGGCAGTTTTTGTGTGCAGTCTGATGAAAAATCAGCGCTTGCTGAACTGAGGCGCACGACGGGCGGCCTTGAGGCCGTACTTCACGAAACCGAAGCTCGATTTTGCTTGATTTTACGCGGTTTTTCAAGCTTTTTGCTCTTCGTCCACCAGTTCTTAAACCCACGATTTTGTAGGCTTTTGTCGGATTTTAACCCTAATCTTTTTTTGATGTGTCGATTGCTCTGTTGATCACCCCATGTAATTGGGCAGGTTTATTATACTTGACTTTGGCGTAAATGTCCATAGTCACCTTGCTGTTTTCGTGTCCGGCAAGATACTGTACGGTTTTAGGATCAACCGAAGCATAAATCAGGTTCGTGATATAAGTGTGACGCAATTGATGCGGTGTCACTTGAAAATCCATCGTATATACCAACTTCGGATTGTTCGGCTGATGCTCACCAAGCTTCGGCTTTACCACATGCTTAATCTTCTGCCCATTCACATAGGTGTAATAGCAGCGTTCTTCCGTAGAACGAACTGCTATGTACTTCCACACCCTCACGAACTGGGATTCAGCCAGAGCGTTACCATTCCTGTCAGAGATCACATATTCCGATTTTGACTTTTCTTTTGCCTCTTTCAAACATTCCACCAGCTTGCCCGGAATAGGAATGTCCCTTTTAGCTGCTGGCGTTTTTAATTCTGTTGAAATTACCGGACGATTATTCACAGAACGCCATGCTCGCCGTACCGAAATATATGGAGTGGCTTCATCCAGGAAAACACAATCCCATCGCAGTGCAAGAATTTCTTCCCGCCGCAACCCTGCGTACAACCCAATCATTACGAAGACATACGGTGGTAATCCCCTGATTGTATCCAGAAGAATTTTCACCTGCTCATCCGTCAATGCCTTCTTTTCCTGCTTTGGTGTTCCGCCTTTTGCGGAAAGCGACGCAGCCGGATTATAACTGATGATTTTGCTTTCTTCTGCTGAATAGAAAACACATTTGATCAGCATATTCATTTTGCTGTACAGGGAAGCTGATTGCTTGGAGATTGGCACCAGCAGCAAGCGAAGGTCATCGGTCGTCACTTCGTCCATATACATATCTCCAATAGCTCCAATAATGTATTTTCTTATCGTGCGCTCATATCCACTCAATGTGTTTTCTCGCACACTCGCCGAGCGCATCTTCAACCATTTTTCGCAATACTCAGCTACTGTCGGATTATTCTTCCGGAATATTTCATTCTCAATACTGCGCTTCATCTCAATGGATTTATCGTACAGCTCTTCAGGAGTCTGTGCATATAGCGAAATCCATTTTCCATCCGCATCCTGCATTCGTGTTCTGTAATATTGAACGCCCCTCTTCATAATTGTTCCATATTCCGGCACTACTTTTTTTCTTGCCATTATTGCTTCCTCCATTTTCTTGATATATCCAAATTGATCCTTGCTCTTTAATTATCCAGAATGCTGCTCCGGTTCTCAAGGATGTCGGCTATATGTAAAAAGAGCAGGGATTATCCCTGCTCTTTTTGATCTCATTCATGAAACTGTCTGGCCTATTCTGCATCCCACAGTGTAAAGGTATCCTCTAATATGCCCGCCAGTTCATCCGGTCGGTTATACTTTGCCTTTGCATAAATGTCCATCGTTATCTTGCTGTTCTCATGACCGGCAAGATACTGAACTGTTTTAGGATCAACCGATGCGTGAATAAGATTT
>FR890889.1:0-9215 GCA_000436875.1 Oscillibacter sp. CAG:155
GGGCGGACAAGTGGGCGAGGATTGAGGGGGACAATATCAAGATCCCGCCGCAAAGGGCAGACGCACAGCGTCTGCCTTTTTTTGCCGTTTTCGCCGTCAGACTGCCCCTGATAGGGGATTTTCCTTGTATTTGGTGGGGCAAGCTGGTATAATACTCCTATATTTTGGGGTATTTTGACTGGAGACGTTATGCTGCACTATCTGCGAGAATTGTTTTACGCTCTGGACTTTGCGTCCCTGAGCGATGCGGTGATGCGGGTGGCTGCCATTTTCCTGTGCCTGACGGTCCACGAGACCTGCCATGGCCTGGCAGCCTACGCGCTGGGGGACCCCACCGCCAAGTCGATGCATCGCCTGTCCCTGAACCCTCTGCGCCACATCGACTGGCTGGGCCTCGCCCTGATGTTTGTGGCCGGCTTCGGCTGGGCAAAGCCAGTTCCGGTGGATCTGCGCTATTTCAAAAAGCCCAAGCAGGGCATGGCCCTTACCGCCCTGGCGGGTCCGGCATCCAATTTTGTGCTGGCTTTTCTGGCGCTGCTGGCCTGTAAGGGTATCCTCCACGTGCCATACAGCGACTTCTGGGGAATGCTGTTTTTCTTCTGTTATTACACCGCGATCCTCTCCATCGGCCTGGGGGTGTTCAATCTGATCCCCATTCCGCCGCTGGATGGGTCCAAGGTACTGGCGGTGCTGCTGCCGGACCGGCTGTACGGCACCTGGATGCACTATGAGCGCTATGGGATGCTGGTGCTGCTGGCGCTGTCCTTCGCAGGCATCGGCACCGGCTTTATTGACGCTGCCATCAACGGCGTTTACACCGCTATGAGCACATTGCTGGGCATGCCGTTTTAAGCTATCTATGAGGTGAACGTCCGTTGGAAAATCCCGTATTCAAACTGGAAAAAGTGGTCCGCTCCCGGTCTGAGGAAATGCAGGACTTTGAGGGGCCGCTGGATCTGATTTTGTATCTTTTGGGCAAAAATAAGATGGAGATCCAGGACATCTCCATCTCATTGATCTGCGACCAGTATCTGCAGTGGCTTTCCCAGCGCCAGCAGATGGATCTGGATGTGGCCAGTGAATTTGTCACCATGGCCTCTCATCTGGTGTACATCAAGACCCGCATGCTGCTGGCCATTGAGGACGCGGAAGCCCAGAGCGAAATGGACGCCCTGATCCAGTCTCTGGAGGAGCGGCGCCGCAATGAGAACTATGCCAAGATCAAGGCCATGGCCCAGCGGCTTGCTCCCATGGAGGAGTTTGGCCGGAATATTCTCACCCGGGACCCGGAACCCGTGGAGCGGGGCAAGGTCTATCTGTACTCCCAGGAACCCGGGGACCTGATCCTGGCTATGGCAGAGATCCGCAGCCGGGCGGAGCGGGCCCTGCCGCCGCCCCGGACCGCTTTTCAGGACATCGTTCAGCATGAGCCCTATCCGGTGGAAAGCAAGGCCCGGGAGATCATCCAGCGGCTCAAGCAGCATGGTATCACCAGTTTCCGGCTGCTGTTCCGGGGCAACCGCAGCCGCAGTGAGATCGTGGCCACCTTTCTGGCGGTTTTGGAGCTGTGCCGGGCCTGCATTATCCATCTGGCAGGTTCTGAGACGGACTGCACCGTCCGTCAGGAGAAGGATCTGCCGGATAATTTGACGTTGTAAGGAGTAAGCAGCCTTGGAGCACTTGGAGATGAAAGAGATCGAATCCGCCGTGGAGGCGATTTTGTTCGCCTCCGGGGAGCCGGTGCAGGTGGAGCGCATCTGCGTGGCTCTGGAGATCGACCAGCCCACCGTGGAGCAGGTCCTGCAGCGGCTGATGGATTATTACGCCTATGAGCGGCGAGGCATCCGGCTGCTGCACATTGAGGACAGCTGGCAGCTATGTTCGGCGCCCGATTACGCGGATCTGATCCGCAGAGCTTTCGAGATCCGAAAGCCTGCCAAGCTCAGTCAGCCCGCGCTGGAGGTCCTCACCATCATCGCCTATTACCAGCCCACCACCCGGGCTTATGTGGACCAGATCCGGGGTGTGGACAGCGCCTATACCATCGGATTGCTGCTGGACCGCAAGCTCATTGAAGAGTGCGGACGGCTGCAGGTCCCGGGCCGGCCGCATCTCTACCGGACCACCCAGCAGTTCCTGCGGGCTTTCCACCTGACCAGTCTGGAAGATCTGCCGGAGATGCCGGATCTGGGCGGGGAAGGGCAGATGCGTCTGGGGGAAAACGGAGAGATCGTGGACCCGGACGCAGGCGCAGTCCCTCTGCCGGAGGAGGCGCCGAAAGACGAGGAACAGACGGAGGACGGGGAAACCTGACGGCCTGCGGAAAGAGGAGGAAGAAGATTGCGGTTGCTGCTCATCATTTTGGGCATTCTGGTGATACTGCTGGTGTTCCTGTGCCGGCTCCGGCTGGGCATCCTGGCCGCCTTTGCCGCGGGAGACGCCACGCTGGACCTCCGGATCGGCCCCGCCTCCATCCGTCTCTATCCGCCTCAGCCGGAAGAGGCGAAAAAAATGGAAGAGGCTGACAAAGCCGGTGGGGGTCAGTGACACGCAAAACGGCACTACGGTGACGGTGGACTCCGTCACCGTGGGAAACAGCACAGTGTGGATGCTGGTGAAGGTCAGCGGCACCTATACCCGGGAGAAGGAGGCCCACTATCATTTTGATGGAATGGACCTGACTCTGGACCCGGACCCGGATGCGGTGAAAACGCCCGGCGGGTATAGCCTGGACTATCCCTATGTCGGTGTGGCAGAGGACGGCACGCTGACCATGCTGGTTCGATTCACCATTGACCTTGCGGGGCAGAGCTCCCTGCTGGACGGTACCCGGCAGGCCACGCTGGTGTTGGCTGACCTGATGTACAGCGACAGTTTGCAGATGCAGGGTAGCTGGACGCTGACCTTCCCGCTGGAGCCCGGGGAGGCGGGGGCGGTGCGGACGCTGGAGGAGATCCAGGTGCCCGCCATGGACCTGGGGACCCGGGAGACCAGGATCATCTCCCTGCGGGACGTGGAGATCTCCGCCACAGACATTACCTACGTCCGTTCCCGGGAGAACCAGTCATGGGAGCCTTCGCGCTGTGCCCTGGTGCTGAAGGACGGCACCGTGGTGGAGCAGAGCAGTGGCGCCAGCCGCTTCCGTGATGAGGGCTATACGCAGTGGAGCAGTGTCTATTACTGGCAGGTGCCGGTGGACTTGACTCAGGTCACGGCCGTCCGCTTCGGGGATACGGAGATCCCGCTGAATTGAAGAGAGAAAAAAGGGTCCCGGCGGATATGCCGGGGCCCTTTTTTGTGGTACCCTGTGACCAACAGGAGGAAAATCCGGTCTATCAGGGTGAGAGGGGAGGCGAGGCCATGGAGGACCGGGAAATTCTGGAGCTGTTCCGACAGCGGGACCAGGGGGCCATCCCGGCGCTGGAGGAGCGGTACGGGCAGCGGCTGCGGGCGCTGGCCGGGCGGCTGCTGGGGAGCCCGGAGGACGCTGAGGAGTGCGTCAGCGACACGTACCTGGCTGCCTGGAACGCTATCCCGCCGGAGGAGCCAGTATACCTCTTCGCGTACCTGGCAGCGATCTGCCGCAACCGAGCCCTCAGTGCGCTGAGCCGGGAGAAGGCGCAAAAGCGCCGGGGAGAGGTGGTGGCCCTGACGGCAGAGCTGGAGCAGTGTATCCCGGATGCCCGGCGGGACCGGGAAGAGACCGCACGGGAGATTGGGGAGGCGCTGAATCGTTTTCTGAGGGGGCTGGGGGAGGAACCACGGCGTTTTTTCCTGCGGCGCTACTGGTACGCTGAGAGCATCCGGGAGGTGGCCCAAGCCTGCGGTGTCTCCGAGAGCAAGGTAAAGATGTCGCTGCACCGGACGCGGAAAAAGCTGCGGGAATTTTTGCAGAAGGAGGGACTTTGGCAATGAACGGACAGGACCTTTATGAGGGGCTGCGATTTGTGGACCCGGCTTTGCTGGAAGAGGCCGCGGAGCCGGTGAAGCGGCCCAAGCGGCGGCGGTATCTGCCGTTGGCGGCGTGTTTGTGCCTGCTGCTGGCGGGGACGGCGGGGGCAGTGCTCCACAGCGTGGAGATTCGGATGCTGGACGTGGAGCACCTGGAGGACTATCAGGACGCCCCCGGCATGAAAAAAACCATTGAAAATAGATCGGCGGACCAAGCCTACCAGGCGGCGGCCCAGGTGGAGATCACGCCTCTGGCGTCCCTCTCCCAGCAGGCCCGGGAGGACGCCGCGGCAGGCAGGAGAAGCCATGAATTTGACAGCTGGGAGGAAGCTACAGACTATCTGGGCATTGACCTGCCGGGACCGGATGGCCCCACTGACCTTCATTTCAAGCTGGAGGAGGGGCAGATCTCGGAGATCAGGCTCAGCGTGCACAAGAAATATGAAGGGGAATGGCATGCAGGCATTGGCGTGACCGCATACCTGTATACGGAGTATTACTCCGGAGAGCCGGGACAGTTCGTCCTGTTCTACGGAGATTTTGAAGACGCGCAGGCAGAGGAGGTCTCTCTCTCCAATGGAGATACCGCCCAGCTGATCCCGGTATTCAGCAGCAATGGTTCCGGGACGGTGACGGGCTATCTGTCACGTGGACAGGGGTTCTATGCAGTCTCTGCCGTCTGTCAGGAGGAATATGAGCAGCAGGTGACGGAGGAGGTCGTGCGGCTGCTCAACAGCATTTGACCCGGGCAAAAAAAGAGACGGCGCAAGCCGTCTCTTTTTTGATGGATACCCTCACAGGAACTGGCAGAGCAAAATGGGCAGGAAAATGGCAGGGACTAGATTCATAACCTTGATCTTGGTCAGTCCCAGCATATTCAGTGACAGCGCGATGATCAGCAGCGAACCCACACAGGTCATCTCCGCAATGGTGCTGCCGCTTTGAAGGTAGGGAGCCAACACCGAGGCCAGCAGGGCGATGGCTCCTTGGTAGAGGAACACCGCGGCGGCGGAAAACGCCACGCCGATACCCAGGGAGGAGGCAAACACCACCGCGATGATGCCGTCTAGCAGGGACTTGGCGAAAAGGGTGGTGTGGTCGCCGGTGAGGCCGTCGTTCAATGCCCCCACAATGGCCATGGCACCCACGCAGAAGAGCAGGCTGGCGGTGACGAAGCCCTCTGCCACGGTGGCCTTGCCGCCCTCGTGGACCAGCCGCTTTGTCTTTTCCTGGACCAGGTCTCCCAGAGAGCGCATCCGCCGGTCCAGGTCCAGCAGTTCGCCCACGATGGCGCCGATGACCATGGAGAGAATGGCGATGATGGTATTTTCCCCTTTCATACAGCCGGTAATGCCGATGAGAAGCACGCACAGCGCGGTAGCGTTGTTGATAATGGCCTGCAGGCGGAACCCCAGATTGCCGCAGCGGGGCAGGAAATCGGAAAAGCGGGAGGCCAGAGCAGAAATCAACATACCCAAGGCAGAGCCGGCCAGAATGGCCAGGGTATTGACAATGGTGCCGGTGAGCATGTCAGGCACGTCCTTTCTCTATGAGGTCCCGCACCACGGCACTGCCCAGCAGCAGTCCGGCGGTGGCGGGGACCCAGGGATTGCTGGCGGGGATACTCCGCCGACCCGGCGGCGGGGCCTCGGCGCCCTGCGGTGCATCCGGGGCGCGGGTGGGCTCCTCCGGGCTGAACACCACACGCAGATGCTCGATGCCCCGATTGCGCAGTTCCTTACGCATCACCCGGGCCAGGGGGCAGCCGTAGGTCTTGGAGAGATCCGTCAGCTGCAGCAAGGTGGGGTCCAGCTTGTTGCCGGTGCCCAGAGCCATCACCATAGGAATCTGCAGCCGCAGCGCGGTCTCCGCCAGATCCAGCTTGCAGGATACCAGGTCAATGGCATCCACAATGTAGTCATAGCGGCACCCGTCCGGGAAAAAGGCATCCCGGTGGGCGGCATCATAGGTGGCGCAGAGGGGGTGGACCTGCAGCTGCGGATTGATGTCCAGCAGACGGGCGGCCACAGCCTCAGCTTTGGCCTGTCCCAGTGTGGAGTGCAGGGCCTCCAGCTGCCGGTTGAGATTGGAGAGTCCCACAGTGTCCTGATCCACCAGCGTCAGCTCTCCAATCCCGGAGCGGGCCAGGCACTCGGCGGTATAGCTGCCCACACCGCCCAGACCGAACAAGATCACATGGGATGCGGCCAGACGCCGCTGGGCGTCCTGCCCCCACAGCATCTCATTGCGCAGAAATTGATTCTCCATGAGGAGACCTCCTGAAAGAAAAGTGAAAACAAGTCCGGCTTTGAATGTTCAAAGCCGGACTTGCTGCTTTGCCGGAGTATCCGGACAACTTCATTAAGAATAAGAGAACATACTCCGCACGAACCGGACGCCAAAGCTGCTCTGCTCAGCAGTGTAATCAGCAGTCTTTTCCGTGTACCAGGTGTTGAAATCGTCGTTTTTCAGCGTATCTTCCACCTGCACCTGCCAATAGGGAAGATCGGTGCCGACAAAGTACATGATGTGGTAACCGTAATCGGTCTCCACGATGCCGGTATCGCCGGCCTTCCGGGCGGGATCGAAGCACCAGTCATTGAAGGCGTCTACCATTTGACCCTGGTGGACCTGGCTGTACAGGCCGCCGTTGGTGTTGGAACCGGAGTCGGCGGAGTTCTCATTGGCCAGCTCAGCGAAGGAGTCCTCGGTGGCGTCACCGGCTTTCCACTGGGCCAGCAGATCCTCGGCCTTCTGCTTGGCCGCGTCCTTCTTGGCCTGGACGTCCGCATCATAGCCTTCGTCATCCTCGGAGAAGGTGGTGGCCTCGGGCTGGATCAGGATGTGACGCACATCCACGGTGTTGTAATCCTCACGGAACCGGTCGTGGAACAACACGACATAATAATAGGAGTTATCGGTATCCTCCAGCACGGTGGAATCACCGGCCTTGCGGGCGTCGTCGAAGAGCCAGTTCATCATGATGCTGTCGCTCCAGGCACCGGCGTCGGTGGAGGTGTAGGTGGACTTGTCGTTGTCCACCAGCTCAGAGGGATCGCTGCCGGCCATCCAGGCGGTGTACATGCTGTCGGCAGAAGCCTTGGCATCGGCCATGGCCTGCTGCGTCATCTCGTCGGTGACATCAATGGTGTTGCCGTCTTCATCCGTGGTATCGGCGGCGCCGTTGACCCGGATGACCTCGTAGGAAACTTTGTCGAAAGACTTGGGATCGGCGTTGTAAGCCTCGGTCAGCTGATCCTCGGTGTAGGTCAGGCTGTCCTCGTAGTTCTGGGCATAAGCCTGGGCCAGCAGGGTCCGCTTGGTCTGCTCCTCAAAGATCTTCTCGGTCATGGTGTTGCCGAAGATGCGTCTGAGGTATGCTGTGGTGCTCAGCGCGTTGCTGGAGGCGTTGGACTTCAGGGAGTCCAGATTCTCATCCAGCTGGGCCTGCAGATCGTCATTCCAGGCAAAGCCGTCCGCCTCGGCGGCGTCGTTCAGAGCCTGAATCTCTGCCATCTGCTGCAGGGTCTGGTCCATGAAGAAGTCGAACCAGCTCTCACCGTCGGAGTATTCCTGATCACGCAGATCGGTATTGACGTCCAGACCCATGTAGGAAATGTACTGATAGTTCTGGCTGAGGAAATTCTGATAGTTGTTGACAAAGTAGTAGTTCACTTCGGCGGCAGTGTAGGACTCGTCGCCGATGGTGGCGGCGGTAGCCATCTTGGGGATGAGATTGGAGCGATAGACGAGGCATGCAATGGCGATGATCACAAACACCACGGCAATGACGCCATAGAGGCGGTTGTTCCGCTTCTCCTCCTTGCGCTGCTGTGCCTCACGGGCAGTCTTGGGATCGGCCTGGCCGAAACCGGCCTTTGCCTGACGGGTATCCTTTTCTCTTGATGCGCTCATTCGTTGTTTCAGTCCTCTCAAGTATTCAGGTGCAAGATAAGCACCCGCTTATTATAATGGATATGACGCTGTTTCGCAAGTGGAAATTAAAGATTGCGGGCAAAGGAAATTCTACCGGCAATTGCTGAAAACGGCCTGAAATGGGAACCATAAAAAAACAGAGCAGATTTTATTCTGCCCTGTAAAATTCCGCTACCCCGCGGTGGCCGTGTAGACCCGTTATAACCTGCACCTTCACGGCCAGGTGGGTTGCCTCCAAGACGCTTTATCACTTCCAACTTCCAACCGCAAACAGCAGTCGGGAGGCCTGCGAACCACGACTTGATCCAGCATCCCTTATAACGAAATGTGGGTTAAAAAAGACCTATCACGCACCCCGCAGGGTAACTGTCTGATTATTGCTCCGAATCGTCCTCGTCAAAGAGAGATTCGACAAACAGATCGTAAACGGCATCCAGCTCTTCGTCGCTGTCCAGCGTGGAGAGGAGGTCCTCGCCGTTTTCATGGATGACTTTCAAAATCACAAGGCCGTTGTCCGGGTCATCCTCGTCCTCGCCCTCTGTCTCGGCGGGGAAGAAAGCCTGATACGTTTGGCCGTTGTATTCCAGCATATCCACAAACTCCAGAACATGCTCGTTGCCCTCATCATCGGTCAGGGTAATAAAGGTGGGGCCGAAATCTTCGCTCATTGGGCAATGCTCCTTTCCCGTTTGCTCTGGCGCTATTATACTGGACTTTTCACGGAATTGCAAGAGGCGGAAGATTGGAAAAAGGGGGAAAGATGGCTTCCAGAGATGAAAATAGTCTGTCCAAACCTAAGAAAAACATGTAAACAGGGAACTTTTTTTCGGGAAAAAGCGACATTTTCAATATTGACAGGGGATGGTACAATAAAAAGTATTATGGCGATCCATGAGCATCTGCGGCCGCTGGAAAGCGGCGCAGCGGAATGCTTTTTGCGTCAACCCACACCAGAAAAAGGAGGTGCCCTGCATTGGAGCACGGAAAACGGGAAACACCGTCTGAACGGACGCCGCGGCGCCGGGAACCCCATAAGAAAAAACGCGCAGGAGGAGGCGGCCGCTGGTCCGTCAAGTTCATTGTCGGCACGGTGGTTCTGATCGGCTTTTGCACGGCCCTGATGATGGCGGGCATTTTCATGATGTATGTAAAGACCACCCTGGCACCCGCGTTGGATGTCCGGGCGGAGGACTACATTAACAACATGAGCCAGAGCTCCATTATTTATTATCAGGATCAGGACAGCGGCGAGTGGAAGGAGTACCAGACCGTCCATGCCACCGAAAACCGCATCTGGGCGGATTTCGAGGACATGCCCGACGCACTGT